>DASPJU010000767.1:0-3895 GCA_035628475.1 Salinarimonas sp.
GCGGGTCTGGACCGTGCAGGGGATCGCGAGGCGCTCGCAGGCGGCCCGGGCGAGCTCCACCACGAAGCCCGTGGGCACCCCGTCCGGCCCCAGGAAGGTGAGCGGCGGGAACTCGTCGTCGGTGAGGAAGCGGACCGTGCGGCCCGTGGTCAGCTCGGGCCGCTCCGTCCCCGCGCGGGGATCCCAGAAATTCGGGATCGTCGCCTCCTGCGCGGGCGCCGCCGTCGCCAGCGCCCCGGCCAGGGCAAGCGACGCCAGGATGCGGCGGGCGGCCGCGCGCAACCTTGACTTTAGCGCCGCGCCGCGCCGCAATGCTGGAGCCTGGATCACCCGAGCCGCCTCCCGTCCGTCGTGTCGCCCCACCCGTTAGTCCTCCCGCCGTCCCAGGGTCAAGCGACGCCCGGCCCGCCGCCCGTCGCGCCGGCGCTGGCCGAGCTCGCCTTCCTGGGCCTGCACGGCGTCCCCGCCGAGACGCTGCGCGCCGCCGCGGAGCTGGCGCGGGCGGCGGGCGTGCCGCCTGTCGACGCGCTGCTGCGCCATGGGTTCCTCGACGAGCGCGCCTTCTATCGCGCGCTCGCCGCCGAGCTCGGCCTGCCCTTCGCGGCCCGGCCCCGGGCCGGCGAGGGCGCGCGCTTCCCCGAGAGCGTCCGGGCGGGCCTCGTGCCCCTCGACGAGACCTGCGCCCCGCACCGGTTCGCCATCGCGCCCGCGGGCGCGATGGTCCGGGCCCTGCTCGCCCGCCGCGGCGCCATCGCCCCGGGGCTCGCCGTCACGACCCCGACCCTCCTGCGCCGCGCGGTGATGACGCGCTGCGCGGAGGCCATCGCGCGGGAGGCCGCCCACGGGCTCCCGCGCCGCCGCCCGGAGGCGTCGGCCCGCGACGGGGCCTCGGGAGCGCAGATCGGGACGGCCCTTGCGCTGGCGGGAGCCCTGCCGGCCGCGGTCGCCGCGGCGCCAGCCACGACGCTCGCCTGCCTGGGGGCCACGGTCGGCCTCACGGTCCTGGGCGCGATCGCGATCCGGCTCGACGCCCTGCGGGTGCGCGCGCCCGTGGCGCCGCGCCGCCCCCCGCCGCGACGGCCGGACGCGACGCTGCCGGTCTACACCGTGGTGGTGCCGCTCTACCGCGAGGCGGGCGTCCTCGACCGCCTGCTGCGGGCTCTGGGCGCCCTCGACTACCCTGCGCCGAAGCTCGACATCAAGCTCGTGGTCGAGGCCGACGATCCCGAGACCCTGCCGGCGCTGCGGGCGCGCGACCTGCCCGCCGGGCTGGAGGTGATCGTGGCGCCCCCCGGAGCGCCCCGCACCAAGCCGCGCGCCCTCAACGTGGCGCTGCCCCTGGCCCGGGGCGAGTTCCTCGTGGTCTACGACGCCGAGGACGTGCCGGACCCAGACCAGCTGCGCCTGGCAGTCGACCTCTTCGCCCGGGCGGGGCCGGAGGTCGGCTGCCTGCAGGCCCGCCTCGTCATCGACAACACGGAGGACGGCTGGCTGCCTCGCCTGTTCACGATCGAGTACGCGGCCCTGTTCGACGTGATCAATCCGGGGCTCGCGGCGGCGGGGCTGCCGGTGCCCCTGGGAGGCACCTCGATGCACCTGCGCACCGACGTGCTGCGGGCGGCCGGGGGCTGGGACGCCTGGAACGTCACGGAGGACGCGGATCTCGGGATCCGCCTGGCGCTCCAGGGGGTGCGGGTCATGGACCTGCCCTCCTCGACGCTGGAGGAGGCGCCGGCGCGCCTCGGGCCCTGGATGGCCCAGCGCACCCGCTGGATGAAGGGCTTCATGCAGACCTGCATCACCCATTCGCGTCACCCGGGGCGCGCCGCCCGGCGCCTGGGACCCGTGGGCTTTGCGGCGGCCGTCGCCGTGACCTTCGGGACCGTGCTGTCGGCCCTGCTCTATCCCATCCTCGCGCCGCTGGCGGTCGTCGCGCTCGTGGGCGGGGCGCTCGACAGGATTGGGCCGGCCATCGACGCGCTGGGCTGGGGCATCGGGCTCGTGACCCTGGTGGCGGGGGCCGCCGCCATGCTGCTGCCCCCGCTCGAGGCCCTGCGCCGCCGGCGCTGGTGGCGCCTCATGCCGTTCGTCGCCCATCTCCCGGTCTATTACGGGCTGGTCAGCGTCGCGGCCTGGCGGGCGCTCCTGGAACTCGTCCGCGAGCCGTTCCGATGGAACAAGACCGAGCACGGGCTGGCGCGGACGTCGCGGGCGGGGCTCGCGCGGCCGGGTTACGGCTTAGCAATAGGCATGCCACCAAGCGCCCCGTCTCGGTGCGATTCGCTTCGATCGCACAGCCCCGGTCTGGGTAATTCATCACAGGAAAAGGGAGTCCCCCCGCTCATCGCCCGCTAGCGTTGCCGGGCCGCGCGGGCCATAGTTCCTTTTGGTCCAACGAATGACCGGAGGAGACTTTGAGCGACCGGACAAAACAACCGAACCCGATCGACAAGCAGATCGGTCAACGGGTCCGCACGCAGCGCCTCATGATCGGAATGAGCCAGGAGAAGCTCGGTGATGCGCTTGGTGTGACCTTTCAGCAGATCCAGAAGTACGAAAAGGGTACGAACCGCATCGGCTCGGGCCGCCTGCATCAGATCGCGAGCGTTCTGGGCGTGCCGGTGAACTTCTTCTTCCAGGATCTCGGCGACGAGACCCCGGAGAAGGCCGACCCGGGCCTCGCCGGGCTGGTGAACGACAAGGCCGGCCTGGAGCTGCTGCGCGCCTTCAACCGCGTCAGGACGCCCGCGACCCGCCAGGCGATCCTCCAGCTCGTCCGCTCGGTGGCCGAGCCGGCGGAGGCGGACAAGGCCTGACCCGGCCGGGCGCCCGCGCCCGCCGCCGATCGGAACCGTATGCACCCCCACGCCCCCGGCGCGGCGGGCGCGTCGCCGTGAGGAGCCCGCGGCCGAGCCCAGCGTCAGAGATGGCGCGCGAGCTCGGCTGCGGCGTCCGCCGGTGCCCGCGCGGTGTTGAAGGAACCGACGAAGCGGCCCTCGCGGTCCATGAGATAGATCAGCGACGTGTGCTCCATCGTGTAGTCGCCGTCCTTGGTCGGCACCCGGCGCGCATAGGCACGGTAGGCCTTGACGACGCCGTCGATCGCCGCCTGGTCGCCCGTGAGCCCCACGACGCGCGGGTCGAAGCTCCCCAGATAGCTCTTGAGCACCTCCGGCGTGTCCCGCGCCGGGTCGACCGAGACGAGCAGGGCGCGCACGTCGCGGCCCCGCTCGCCCAGCGCCCGCAGCGTCTCCGAGATCTCGAACAGCTTGGTGGGGCAGACGTCCGGGCAATGGGTGAAGCCGAAGAAGACGAGGTGCGGCGCGCCGCGGAAGTCGCGCTCCGTGACGGTGCGCCCGTCCTGATTCACGAGGGCGAAGGGGCCGCCCACGCCCGACGCGGCCGCCTGCCGGCCCGCGGGCGAAAGGGTGAGGACCGCCGCCGCGGCGAGCGCGACGATGCTGAACAGGACGGCGACCAGCGGGATCGCGAGCCGACGGACACGCTCGAACATGGGCGAAAACTCGTGTTGGAACGGGGCGTCTCGACCGCCTGGCTGGAGGACGCCCCGGAAACCCGGCAGCCGGCTCTCCGCAGGGCTCGGCGATCGACCGGCGACCCGGAGACGGTGCTGGAGGTGTCGGGCCGCCCCTAGAGGCACCAAGCCAGGCCGGTCAGGACATAGTCGCTGAACACGGCGCCGCCAAGGCGGGCCCAGAGCAGGGTGCCGGCGGCGGCGAGAAGCGCCGCGCAGACCCCGGCCACGGCCACAGCGCGCCGCGCGCTCCCTCGCGGGTCGTCCTCGGTTCGAGCCTCGATCATGCCGGGAGCCTAGCACGGCGGCGCGTCCGGCGCAGCCCCCGGCTCACGCGCCGAGCCGGATCGCCTCCGCGGC
>DASPJU010000768.1:0-2383 GCA_035628475.1 Salinarimonas sp.
GGCGATCCAGGATTCGTGGGCCGCCGCCATGGCCCGGAACTCGGCGCGGCCGAGATCGGTCAGCCGGATCACCTGGGCGCGCCGGTCCTGGTCATGGATGCGCCGCTCCAGATGGCCCGATTCGACCAGGCGCTCGACGAGCCCCGTCACGTTGCCGTTCGAGACCATCATGCGCCGCGACACGTCCGAGAGGGTCATCCCGTCCGGCGCCCGGTCGAGCTGGGCCATGAGGTCGAAGCGGGGCAGCGTCACCCCGAACGTGTCGCGCAGGCGCGCGCGGATCGTACCCTCGATGAGGTTGGCGCAGGTGAGCATGCGCAGCCACAGGCGCAGCTCGGCGGCGTGCTCGCCGGGCGCCTCCAGCGCCTTGGCCTCCGCGTCGAGGGGGATGGAGTTCATCACACCTCCCCTCCCGCCACCGCGATGGCCTGGCCCGTGACGGAGCGCGCGCCCTCCCCGCACAGCCAGACCACCGCGTCCGCCACCTCGCGCGGGTCGACGAGGCGGCCTTGCGGATTGTGGCGGGTGAGCTCGGCGAGCGCCTCCTCGCGCGAGCGCCCCGTCTTGGCGACGATGCGATCGAGGCTGTCCGATACGAGGTCGGTATCGGTGAAGCCGGGGCAGACGGCGTTGACGGTGACGCCGGTGGTCGCGACCTCCAAGGCCAGCGAGCGCACGAAGCCCACCACCGCGTGCTTGGCCGCGCAATAGGCGGTCACGTAAGGGTAGCCCTTGAGCCCCGCGGTGGACGCCACCGCCACGATGCGCCCGAACCCGCGCGCGCCCATGGGCCCGACCACGGCCTGCGCCGCATGGACCACGCCCATGAGGTTCACGTCGAGCATGCGGCGGAAGAGGTCCGCGTCGGCGCGATGGAGCGGCGCCGAGACGGCGGCGCCCGCGTTCGCCACGAGGCAGTCGACGGGACCGCGCGCCTCCTGCGCCGCGGCGATCGCGGCGCGCAGGGCTTGGGCGTCCGTCACGTCCGCGCTCACGGCGCCGTGCCCGGCCCCCGCCGCGACGGCCTCGTCGAGCGCGGCGCGGTCGCGAGCGAGCAGGGTGACCCTGGCGCCCGCGGCCGCGAGCGCCATGCCGACGGCCCGGCCGATCCCTCGCCCGCCCCCCGTCACCAGCGCGTGCCGTCCTGCGAGAGACCCCGCCATCGCCGCCCTCGTCACGCCCCTTGCCAGGCGCGCGAATTATTTTAAGCTTCAAATATCCGCTGGCAACGGGGAAGTTCGGGATCGTCCGCTTCCGCCGCGTCGGTCCGGCCGGAGCCCGATTTTTCGCCGCACACCCTTTCCGGCGGCGGGTTTGGGCTCCACACTGGACGACGATCGGCGAAACGGGCGACGCCCGGCCGCTGGCGGACAGACGACGAGCGCGGACCAACGCGCCGGGGACGGTCGAGTGGAGAAGCGGGAGACAAGCGCGATGAAGTCGTATGCAAAGGTTGCCGGGCTCGCGGCCGCCCTGGGGCTGATGGCCTCGACGGCGCTCGCCCAGGGCGAGAAGGTGAAGGTCGGCCTGATGCTGACCCTGTCGGGCCCCTCGGCGGTGCTCGGCCAGCAGGCCCGCGACGGGTTCAACCTCGCGGTCAAGGAGATGGGCGGCAAGCTCGGCGGCCGCGACGTCGAGGTCGTCGTGGTCGACGACGAGCTCAAGCCCGACGTGGCGGTCACGAAGGCGAAGGGGCTCGTCGAGCGCGACCGGGTGGATTTCGTGGTCGGCCCGATCTTCTCCAACGTGGCGGGCGCGATCCACAAGCCGATCACGGACGCGGGCGTCATCCTGCTCAGCCCCAATGCCGGCCCGTCCGTCTTCGCGGGCAAGGGCTGCAACCCCAACTTCTTCGCGGTCTCCTACCAGAACGACCAGAACCACGAGGTCGCGGGCCGGGTGGCGCAGAACCGGGGCTACAAGCGGGTCTACCTGCTCACCCCCAACTACCAGGCCGGCCGCGACGCGATGGCCGGGTTCAAGCGCCACTTCAAGGGCGAGGTCGTCGAGGAGAGCTACGTCCCCCTCAACAACCTCGACTTCCAGTCGGAGCTCGCCAAGATCGCCGCGGCCCAGCCCGACGCGATCTTCACCTTCATGCCCGGCGGCATGGGCGTGAACCTGGTGCGCCAGTACCGGCAGGCGGGCCTAGCCGACAAGATCCCGTTCCTCTCCGCCTTCACGGTCGACGAATCGACCCTGCCGGCGCAGCAGGACGCGGCGGTGGGCATGCTGGGCGGCTCGAACTGGGCGCCCAACCTCGACAACCCCCAGAACAAGGCCTTCGTGGCGGCCTACGAGAAGGCCTTCAACAGCGTGCCTGGATCCTATGCCATGCAGGCCTACGATGCCGCCCAACTCATCGACAGCGGCCTCAAGGCCA
>DASPJU010000769.1:0-7712 GCA_035628475.1 Salinarimonas sp.
GAGCTCGCCAATGAGGGTCATGGCGGCCGCGTCGTCGGCCTTGCGCTCGAGGCGCAGGTTCGCGGCCCGGAAGGCCGTGACGAAGAAGCCCCGCTGATAGGCGCCGTAGGCGAGGTCGGCTCCCGGCGTCGGCGTGGCGGGCAGCGCCTCGCCGGTGCCGCGCAGCACGGGGCCGGTGGTGTCGAAGGCGCCCTGCGCGAGGGCCGGCCCCGTGGCGAGGACGAGGAGGAGCCCGAGGACCCGCATCAGCCCCGCGCCTCCAGGGCCGCGAGCGCCGCCCGCACGGCCGCCGCCGGGCCTTCCGGATGGTCCCACACGGCCTCGCCCAAGGCTACGAACTCGGCGCCCGTGGCGGCGAGGCGGGGCACTGCGTCGAGCGCGGGCGCGAAGGCGACGCAGGGCGTCTCGAAGATCTCGGCCCACCAGGCGGCGCGCTCCTCCACCGCCTCGAGAGGCGGCAGCGAGCCGTCGCGGCGGGGCGCGCCGAACAGGAGATAGTCCGCCCCCTCCTCGCCGATCGTCATGGCGTCGTGCTTGGAGCGAAGCCCGCCGACGCCGAGGATGCGCCCCTCCTTGAGGCGCGAGCGCAGGTCCCGCACGGCGGCGGGATCGCCGTCGACATGGACGCCGTCGGCGCCGCCATGCGCCGCGACGCGGGCGATGTCGAGATCGGCCGGCGCCGCGCCGACGAGCGCGATCACGACCGCCGCGCCGTGCTCCTGGGCGACCGGCGCCAGGGCCTTGATCCGCTTGACGAGGGTGCGCTCGTCGGCGGCCTCGAGCCGCAGCTGCACGGCCGCCACGGGTCCCGCCGCGCAGGCGGCGGCGAGCGCGGGCGCCAGCGTGTCGGGCTCCGCGACGGGAGGGGTGACGAGATAGAGTCGGGGCGTGCTCACCCGCCTCATGTGCCGTGGGACGGGCCGATGCGCAACCCGTCGCGGGAACGCGGCTCCCCTCGCCCATGTGAGGAGGGGAGAACCGTCCGTGGTGACACCCCGCCCCGCGGGTGCTACGCGCTCTCTCCCATGCGCCGCCTGCCCGCCCGCTTCGCTCCCGTCCTGTTCGGCCTGCTTCTGTCCGGCCTGATGTCGCTCGTCGTCGCCGGCATCGCGACGGTCCGCGCCGTGGGCCTGCCGCCGGGCTTCGTGGGGCTCTGGCTGTCCGCCTGGCTCTCGGCCTGGGCGATCGCCTTCCCGGCGGTGCTGGTCGTGGCGCCGGTCGTGCGGCGGATCGTGGCGCGGGTGTGCGAGGCGCCGGGCGGACGCTAGCCGGCAACGAAAAGGGCGGCCGATGGGCCGCCCTCTCGTCTCGATCAGCCATGAACGGCCGCCTTCACTCCGCCGCCTGCCGCGCCGCGCCCGAGAAGGTCGGGTCGAGCTCGCCCTTCGCGTACCGCTTGGCCATCTCGGCGGTGGTGAGCACGCGCTTGATCTTGGAGGCCTGGCCGGCGGTGTTGAACTCCTGCAGGCGCTGCTTGCACAGCTTGGTCATCGCCTCCATGGCGGGCTTGAGATACTTGCGCGGATCGAACTCGCCCGGGTTCTCCTGGAGAACCTTGCGGATCTGGCCCGTCATGGCCATGCGGTTGTCGGTGTCGATGTTGATCTTGCGCACGCCGTGCTTGATGCCGCGCTGGATCTCCTCCACGGGCACGCCCCAGGTCTGGGGCATCTTGCCGCCATACTGGTTGATGATGTCCTGGAGCTCCTGCGGCACGGAGGACGAGCCGTGCATCACGAGATGCATGTTGGGCAGCCGCTTGTGGATCTCCTCGATGACGTGCATGGCGAGGATCGCGCCGTCGGGCTTGCGGGTGAACTTATAGGCGCCGTGCGAGGTGCCCATGGCGATGGCGAGCGCGTCGACCTTGGTCTCGGCCACGAACTTCACGGCCTCGTCGGGGTTCGTCAGCAGCTGGTCGTGGGAGAGCTTGCCCTCCGCGCCGTGGCCGTCCTCGGCCTCGCCCATGCCGCTCTCCAGGGAACCCAGCACCCCGAGCTCGCCCTCGACCGAGATGCCGCCCAGATGGGCCATCTCGGTCACCTGCCTCGTGACCGCGACGTTGTAGTCCCAGTCGCCCGGGGTCTTGCCGTCGGCCTTGAGCGAGCCGTCCATCATGACGGAGGTGAAGCCCGCCTGGATGGCGGTCATGCAGGTGGCGGGCTCGTTGCCGTGGTCGAGATGCACGCAGACCGGGATGTGCGGGTAGATCTCGGTCACCGCGTCCATCATGTGCTTGAGCATGATGTCGTTGGCGTAGGAGCGCGCGCCGCGCGAGGCCTGGATGATCACCGGCGCGTCGACGGAATCGGCGGCCGCCATGATGGCGAGGGCCTGCTCCATGTTGTTGATGTTGAAGGCGGGCACGCCGTAGTCGTTCTCGGCCGCATGGTCGAGGAGCTGGCGGAGGGTGATGCGGGCCATGGTGCTTCCCCAGGGACAGGATGATGCGACGGTCTAGCGCAAGGCGGAGGCCGCGAAAAGGCGCTTGGCGGCGCAAGGGTTTCGGGTCCGTCGCTCAGATAGGGCGCGGCTCGCCCCGCTGGTAGACCGTGACGGTCACGCCCGCTTCCCGGTCGAGGAGGAGGGGCGCGCCGGGCGCGAGGCCCGCCGCACGCAGCACCGCGTCGGCGGAGCGCCCGTCCTCCACGGCCGCGAAGACGCCGCGCCCGCCGGGAAGCGTCACGCCGGGCATGCGCGAGAGGTGGAAGGCGTCGAGGCCCAGCGCCAGGGCGGCATCGAAGGCCGCCTGCCCGCCGGGTACCGCGATGCGGCGGCCCGCGAGGCCCAGGCGGCCGACGACCTCGGGCCAGGGGGCGCGGGCCGGGTTCCACCACCAGCCGTCGGGGCGCTCCACGAGCCCCCGCGCGCTCCGGGACAGGACGAGGCGGCGCCGGCCCCGGACGTTCGGAGTCGCCTCGTGGCTCGCGCGGCCGATGAGGATCCCGTCGGCGCGGTCCAGCGCCGCCTGGAAATAGGCCCAGTCGGCCTCGTTGCGCAGGGCGTCGGGCATGAGGCCGGCGGCATCGGCGATGCGATCGTCGTCGCCGACGATCGCGTAGGCCTCGAGACGCGGGCGGCTCACGCCTTGCGCAGGGCCTCGACGCCGGGGAGGGCCTTGCCCTCCATCCACTCCAGGAAGGCGCCGCCGGCCGTCGAGACGTAGGTGAAGCCCTCCGCCACCCCCGCGTGGTTGAGGGCCGCGACCGTGTCGCCGCCGCCCGCCACCGAGACGAGCTGGCCCGCCTGGGTGCGCTGGGCGGCATGCCGGGCGGCCTCGACCGTGCCCTTGTCGAAGGGGTTGAGCTCGAAGGCGCCGAGCGGACCGTTCCAGACGAGGGTCCGGGCGTCGTTGATGGCGGCGCGCACGCGGTCCACCGTGAGCGAGCCCACGTCGAGGATCATGCCGTCCTCGGGGATGGCGTCGATCCCGTATTCGTGGTGGGGCGCGTCCGCCTTGAACTGGTAGGCCACCACGGCGTCGACGGGGAGCACGATGGCGCAATTGTGCTCGCGCGCCTTGTCGATGATGCGCTGGGCGGTCGCGGCGAGATCCCGCTCGCACAGCGACTTGCCGACGCCGACGCCGATGGCGTTGAGAAACGTGTTGGCCATGCCGCCGCCGATCACGAGGCTGTCGACGCGCGCGACGAGGTTCTCCAGCAGGTCGATCTTGGTCGAGACCTTGGCGCCGCCCACGATCGCGACCACCGGGCGCTGGGGATGCTCCAGGCCCTTGGTGAGCGCGTCGAGCTCCGCCTGCATGGTGCGCCCCGCGAAGGCGGGAAGCTTGCGGGCCAGCCCCTCCGTCGAGGCGTGCGCCCGATGGGCGGCCGAGAAGGCGTCGTTGACGTAGAGGTCGCCCAGGGCCGCGAGCTGCCCCGCGAATCCCTCCTCGTTCGCCTCCTCGCCCGCGTGGAAGCGGGTGTTCTCGAGGAGGAGGACGTCGCCGTCCCCCAGGCCCGCGACCGCCGCCTCGGCGGGGCCGCCGACGCAATCCTCCGCGAAGGCGACCTTGCGCCCGAGGATGCGCGCCGTCTCCTCCGCCACGGGGCGAAGCGAGTCCTTCGGGTCGCGGCCCTTGGGTCGGCCGAAATGGGCGAGCAGGATCACCCGCGCGCCCTTGTCCGCCAATTCGCGGATGGTGGGCAGGACGCGCTCGATGCGGGTGGCGTCGGTGACGCGGCCGGCCTCCATGGGCACGTTGAGGTCGACGCGCACGAGCGCGCGCTTTCCCCTTACGTCGCCGATGTCGTCGAGGGTGCGAAAGCTCATCGGGGGGCTCCTGCGGCGGGGATGACGGGAGGCATGACGCCCGGGACGCCGAAGCGCAGGGCCGCCACCGTGGCGCCGGCGCCGATCAGCCCCGAGAGCACGCCGATGAGGAGCAGGCCCGCGAAGCCCGGCAGGCCGCGGACCCGCCGGTCGAGCGCCGACACCTCGCCGCGCAGGGACGCCATGTCCTGGCTCGACGCCGCCTCGCCCATCCGCGAGGCGGCGCGCTCGACGCGCTCCTCGACGCGGTTGAGGAGCGCCTCCGAGCGGGCGTACTTCTCCTCGATGCGCGCCGTCTTGTCCTCGATGCGCGAGAGCTGGTCGAGGCCGGGCCGGTCGGCGGGAAGCGCGGGCGGCGGGGGCGCGGACGCTCCCTCCACCACGGCCCGCAGCTCCGCCACGGGGCTCGCCGTCGGCGTCGGCCCCAGGGGGGGCTCGACGCGGGTGGGTTGGGTGATGTCGGCCATGCCGCCCTCCCGGGATCAGATCAGCTTCGCCATCGCCAGCGCCGTGTCGGCCATCCGGTTCGAGAAGCCCCACTCGTTGTCGTACCAGGACATGACGCGCACGAGCGTGTCGTCCATCACCTTGGTCTGGTCCATGTGGAAGACCGAGGAATGGGGGTCGTGGTTGAAGTCGATCGAGACGTTGGGCTGGTCGGTATAGCCGAGCACGCCCTTGAGAGGGCCGTCCGCCGCCGCCCTGACGGCCGCGTTGATCTCGTCCTTCGAGGTCGCGCGCTTGGCGATGAACTTGAAGTCGACCACCGAGACGTTGGGGGTGGGCACGCGGATCGCGGTGCCATCGAGCCGGCCGTTGAGCTCGGGCAGCACCAGGCCCACGGCCTTGGCCGCGCCCGTGGAGGTCGGGATCATGGAGATCGCCGCCGCCCGGGCGCGGTAGAGGTCCTTGTGCATCTGGTCCAGCGAGGGCTGGTCGTTGGTGTAGGAGTGGATCGTGGTCATGAAGCCCTTCTCGATGCCCACCGCATCGTTGAGGACCTTGGCCACCGGGGCGAGGCAGTTCGTGGTGCAGGACGCGTTCGAGACCACCACGTGGTCGGCGGTCAGCCGGTCGTGGTTCACGCCGTAGACGACCGTGAGGTCGGCGCCGTCGGCGGGGGCCGAGACGAGGACGCGCTTGGCGCCGGCGTCGAGATGCAGCTTCGCCTTGTCCTTCGAGGTGAAGATGCCGGTGCACTCGAAGGCGATGTCGACGCCCAGGTCCCGATGGGGCAGCTCGGCGGGGTTCTTGATGGCGGTCACGCGGATCGGGCCGGTGCCCACGTCGATCGTGTCGCCGTCGACCCGCACCGTGCCGGGAAAGCGGCCGTGGACCGAGTCGAAGCGCAGGAGATGGGCGTTCGTCTCCACGGGGCCGAGGTCGTTGATGGCGACCACCTGCACGTCGGTGCGGCCGCTCTCGGCGAGGGCCCGCAGGATGTTGCGCCCGATGCGTCCGAACCCGTTGATCGCGACCTTCACCGTCATGGTTCTCTCTCCTGTCGGGGCCTGTCTCAGCCCTTCGTGTTGTGACGCCGCAGCACGGCATCCGCGACGGCCTCGGCCGTAATGCCGAAATGCCGATAAAGATCCTTGTAGGGCGCGCTGGCGCCGAATCCCGCCATCCCGACGAAGATTCCGTCCTCGCCGATCACGGCGTCCCAGCCGAAGCGCACGGCGGCCTCCACCGCGACCCGCACGGGCGCGGTCCCGATCACGGCGCGCCGGGTCGCCTCGTCCCCGGCGAGGAACAGGTCGAGCGACGGCACCGAGACGACGCGCGAGGGCACGCCCCGTTCCGCGAGGATCGCCTGCGCCGCGAGCGCGATCTCCACCTCGGAGCCCGAGGCGAAGATCGTGGCCCGGGCCTCGCCCGACGCGGGCGAGAGCTCGTAGGCGCCCCCGGCGCAGCGGTTCTGCGCGCCGCCGTCGCGGCGGGCGGGGGTGAGGTTCTGGCGGGTGAGCGAGAGGGTCGAGGGGCCGTCGCGGCGCTCGAGCGCCAGCTGCCAGCACTCCGCGGTCTCGATGGCGTCCGCGGGGCGGAAGACCCGCATGTTGGGCATCGAGCGCAGGGCCGCCAGGTGCTCGACGGGCTGGTGCGTCGGCCCGTCCTCGCCCAGCCCGATGGAATCGTGGGTCATCACGTAGACCACGGGCGCGCCCATGAGGGCGGACAGGCGCATGGCGGGCCGGGCATAGTCCGTGAAGACCATGAAGGTGGCGCCGGCGGGCCGCAGGCCGCCATGGAGCACGATGCCGTTCATGGCCGCGGCCATGCCGTGCTCGCGGATGCCGTAATGGACGTAGCGGCCCGCGAACTGCCCCGGCGCCACGGGCTGGAGCCCCTTGGCCTTGGTGTTGTTCGACGGCGTCAGGTCCGCCGAGCCCAGCACCATCTCGGGGGTCACGGGGACGATGGCGTCGAGCGCCATCTCGCTCGCCTTGCGGGTCGCGACCGTGGGCGCCTCGCTCGCGAGCCGCTCCTTGAGGGCGGCGATCGCGCCGGGGAGGGCAGCCGGGAGGTCGCCCCGCAGGCGCCGCTCCAGCTCGGCCCGGCGCTCGGCCGGCAGGGCCGCGACGCGGGCCTGCCAGGCCTTGCGCTCCTTCGCGCCGCGCTTGCCGACCCGGCGCCAGCTCTTGAGCACGTCGTCGGGGATCTCGAAGGGGCCGTGGGTCCAGCCGAGCGCCGCCTTGGCGCCGGCGAGCTCCTCCGCGCCCAGCGGCTCGCCATGGGCCTTGGAGGTGCCGGCCTTCTTGGGAGCCCCGAAGCCGATCACGGTCTTGCAGGCGATGAGCGTCGGCCGGTCCGAGCCCTGAGCCTTGCGGATGGCCCGGGCGATGGCGGCGGGATCGTGCCCGTCGACGCGCAGGGCCCTCCAGCCGCAGGCCTCGAAGCGCCGGATCTGGTCGGTGGTGTCGGACAGCGAGAGCGGCCCGTCGATGGAGATGCCGTTGTCGTCCCACAGCACCGTGAGCTTGTTGAGCCGCAGGTGCCCGGCGAGCCCGATCGCCTCGTGGGAGACGCCCTCCATGAGGTCGCCGTCGGAGGCCAGCACGTAGGTGCGGTGGTCGACGATGTCGTCGCCGAATTCCGCCGCCAGCATGCGCTCGGCGAGCGCCATGCCCACCGCCGTGGCGAGGCCCTGGCCGAGGGGGCCGGTGGTGGTCTCGACGCCGGGCGTGATGAAGTTCTCGGGGTGCCCCGGGGTGAGCGAGTCGAGCTGGCGGAAGCGCTTGAGCTCGTCCAGCGTCACGGCCTTCACGCCCGTGAGGTAGAGGAGGCTGTAGAGCAGCATCGAGCCGTGGCCGGCCGAGAACACGAAGCGGTCGCGGTCGGGCCAGGCGGGGTCGGCGGCGTCGAACTTCAGGACCTTCGAGAACCGGGCCGTGACGACGTCCGCGGCCCCCATGGGCAGGCCGGGATGCCCGGACTTC
>DASPJU010000770.1:0-10449 GCA_035628475.1 Salinarimonas sp.
CCGCGACGGCGCCCATATGGGGAGAGTGCCGCAAGTAGTCGTCGAGGGAGGTCAGGCCGAGGACGATGCGCCGCGGGTGCCCCGGTCCGGCGACCACGAGGTCGCGCAGGGTGGCGCCCCAGGCGATGACGCGGGCGAAGCTCCCTTCCGGCGTGGCGAGAGCGACCTCGTCGACCGTCTCGCCGTTGAGCGTTCCGAAGGACCGGCGGCCCGGGACCGGAGCGTCGATCCTCATCGCGGCCCGGGGACGAAAGGAACGCGCCGGCCCTCCCGGTGGCTGGCGAGCGCCGCCTCGATCACGCGGACGACGTCGCGCGCCTCCTCCGCCGCGACCGGCTCGCCACCGCCGTCGGCGACCGCGCGCGCGATGCCCCGATAAAAGTCCACATAGGCGCCCGTCGCCGCCGGCCGGGCCTCGCTGACGAGCCCGTCGGGGCCGGCGCGGGTCACGAGGGGCCAGGTCTCCTGCGGCTCCTCGCCGAAGCCCGGGTTGCCCGGGCGCAGGCCCGCCTTGAGCTGGTCCTCCTGGACGTCCGCACCGCTCTTGACGAACGAGCCCGCGCGCCCGTGCACCACGTATTTCGGGCCAGGCGACGCGGCCAGCAGCGAGGCGCCGAGCTCGACCCGCGTGGCTCCCATGGCGAGGGTGAGGTGGAAGGCGTCGACGGCACGCGCGCCCTCGCGCTGGATCGCGAGATCCGCCTGGACCCAATCGGGCTTGCCGAACAAGACGAGCGCCTGGTCCACGAGGTGCGAGCCGAGGTCGTAGAGGATGCCGGCGCCGGGCTCGTCGCGGTCGCGCCAGCGGCCCGGCACTGCCGGACGGAAGCGGTCGAAGCGCGCCTGGTAGAGCAGGACCTCGCCGATCTCCCCGGCCTCCAGGCAGGCCCGCAGGGTGAGGAAGTCGCTGTCCCAGCGCCGGTTCTGGAACGCGCTGAGCACGAGGCCGCCGGCCCGGGCGAGCCCGATCAGCTCGTCGGCCTCGGCGCTCGTCACCGTGAAGGGCTTGTCGATGACGACGTGCCGACCGGCTCGAAGCGCGGCGAGGGCGAGGGGATGGTGGCTCGCGTTCGGCGTGGCGATCACGACGAGATCCATGTCGGCGCGGGCCAGGAGCGCGGCGGGATCTGCCTCGACGGCGGCGTCCGGCCAGTCCGCCGCGACCTCGTCGCGCCGGCTCGTCGCCACCGCCGCGAGGCGGATGCCCGCCGCGTGCAGGAGGGGGGCGTGGAAAACCTTGCCGGCGAGCCCGTAGCCGATGAGCCCGGCGCGGATCACAGGGCCCGTTCCGTCACCGGGTGAAAGAGGTGGATCCGGTCGAGGGCCGGGCGCAGGCGCACCCGGTCGCCCGCTTGGCGCACCGCCTCGGGCGGCAGGCGGCAGACCATCTCGTGGCCGGCTACCTCGAAGAAGGCGAGGGTGTCGGCGCCCAGCGGCTCGACGACTTGCGCGGTCACGTCGAACGCCGCCCCGCCCGCCTCGCCGGGCGCCCAGCTCAGGTGCTCGGGGCGCAGGCCGAGGATGACCTCGGATCCGATCGCGCGGTCCACGACGCGCCCGCGCGGAATGGGCAAGCGGATCGCGTCGCCCACGCCCACCGTGAGCTCGCCGTCGCGCTCGGCGAGCCGCGCCGGCACGAGGTTCATCGTCGGCGAGCCGATGAAGCTCGCCACGAAGGTGGAGGCGGGGGTGCGATAGACCTCGTCGGGAGTGCCGACCTGCTCCACATGGCCCCCGCGCATCACCACGATCCGGTCGGCGAGCGTCATGGCCTCGACCTGGTCGTGGGTGACGTAGATGGCGGTGGTCTGGACGCGCTGGTGCAGCTTCTTGATCTCGGTGCGCATGGCCACGCGAAGCTTCGCGTCGAGATTCGAGAGCGGCTCGTCGAACAGGAAGACCTTCGGGTCGCGCACGATGGCCCGCCCCATGGCGACCCGCTGGCGCTGGCCGCCGGACAGCTGGCGCGGGCGGCGCTTGAGGTAGTCCGAGATGTTGAGGATGCGTGCGGCCTCCTCCACCCGCCGGCGGATCTCGTCCTTGGGCACGCCGCGATAGACCAGGCCGAAGGCGATGTTCTCGAACACCGTCATGTGCGGGTAGAGCGCGTAATCCTGGAACACCATGGCGATGTCCCGGTCCTTGGGCTCGACCTCGTTCACGACCCGTCCGTCGATGGAGATCGTGCCCGAGGTGGCGTCCTCGAGCCCCGCGATCATGCGGAGCAGGGTGGACTTGCCGCATCCCGAGGGGCCCACCAGAACCAGGAACTCGCCATGGGCGATGTCGAGGCTCAGGGGGTGGACGACCTTCACGGCGCCGAAGGCCTTGGTGACGTTGTGAAGCGAGACGGAGGCCATCAGCCGCTCTCCCGTTCGATGAGGTCGAAGCCCAGGTCCAGGACCGCCGGGCCGGGATCCGTGCCCTCGAAGCGCGCCAGCAGGCCTTCCGCGATGCGTTGCCCGATCTCGCGCCGGGGAGGCCGGACCGTGGTCAGCGTCGGCACGCTCACGCCGGCGAAGTCGAGGTCGCCGAAGCCGCACAGGCGAAGCCGGCCCGGCACCGCGATGCCGCGCCGCTGGCACTCGAAGAGGGCACCGAGCGCCATCACGTCGTTCGAGAAGAAGGCCGCCTCGACGTCCGGGTGCTCCTGGACGAGGCGGGCGAGGCCCACGCCGCCGGTCGCGACCTGCGGGCGGTCCGCCAGGGCGATCCGCACCGCCTGGGCGCCCGAGGCCCGGGACTCGGCGAGGAAGCCGTCGCCGCGCTCGGCGGCGCGCAGGTCCCGGTCGAGAGCCGCGCCCACGAAGGCGAGGCGGCGGGCGCCGCGCTCGCTGAAATGACGCGCGACCGCGCGGCCGACCTCGCGATGCGAGAAGCCCACCAGCATGTCGACCGGCCGCTCGCCGTGCTCCCACATCTCGACGACGGGGATGTCGGCCTCCAGCAGGCGGCGCAGGGTGAGCCTCGAGTGATGGCGCCCGGTGAGCACGATCGCGGCGGGCGACCAGGCGAGATAGGAGGCGACCAGCGCCTCCTCGCGCTCGATCGAGTAGCCTGAATGGCCGAGCATGATCTGGTAGCCGGCGCCGGCCAGCCGCTCGCCCATCACCTCCACGGTCTCGGAGAAGAAGGAGTTGATGAGCGAGGGCACGATCACGCCGACCGTGCGGCTGCGGGCGCTGGCGAGCCCGCCCGCCATGAGGTTGGGCACGTAGGCCAGGCGCCGGATCGCCTCGTCGATGCGCCCGCGCAGCTCCGGCGAGACGATCTCGGGCCGGCGCAGCGCCCGCGACACCGTGGCGGTCGAGACCCCCGCGAGCCGGGCGACGTCCGCCATGCGCGAGCGGTTGAGGCCGCGCCGGCGTCCCTCCTCGGCGACGGGGGCGACCGCCGTCACGCGCGGCTCTCCCGGACGAGCCCGACGAGCTCCCGGGCCCGGGCCGTCACCATGGCGAGGTCGGAGGAGACGGCGGACCAGCTATAGCCGTAATCGAGGAAGCGGCGCGCCATCTCCGGCGTGGGTGCCACGATCCCGACGGGCTTGCCGATCCGCGCCGCCGCCTCCGCCGCGCCTTGGAGCGCGCGCTGCACGTCCGGATGGCCGATCTGGCCAAGCAGCCCCATGCTCGCCGAGAGGTCGGCGGGGCCGACGAAGAGGCAGTCGACGCCTTCCACCGCCGCGATCTCCGGCAGCGCCTCCACAGCCGCCAGGGTCTCGAGCTGGAGGATGACGCAGATTTCGTCGGCCGCCTCGAGCAGGTAGTCCTTCACCGCGCCGTAGCGCGAGGCGCGGTGCATGGCCGCGACGCCGCGGACGCCGTGCGGGGGATAGCGCGTGGAGGCGACCGCCGCGCGCGCCTCCGCCACGTTCTGGACGAAGGGGACCATGAGGGTCTGGGCGCCCGAGTCGAGCACGCGCTTGACCACGACCGGATCGTTCCAGGGCAGCCGCACCACGCTCGCCGCCGGCGTGCCCGCCACCGCCTGGAGGAGCGGCATGAGCACGGAGACGTCGACCGTCGTGTGCTCCATGTCGAGCACCAGGAAGTCGAAGCCGCAGCAGCCGAGCGCCTCGGCGATGGCTGGGCTCGCGCTCATGAACCAGGTGCCCGCCAGCGGGCGCCCCTCGCGCAGGGCTTGCTTGAACGCGTTGCGGGGCAGGTCCATTCAGAAGATCTCCGGTTCCGGCGTCGGCGCTCCGGCCTCGAGGAAGTCGAGGTCGCAGCCCCGGTCGGCCTGGGTGACGTGGCGCTGATAGAGCATGGTCCAGCCGCGCTCGTAACGCGGGGGAGGGAGCGTCCAAGCGGAGCGGCGGCGATCGAGCTCGGCCTCGTCCACCAGCATGTCGAGGCGCCGGCTCTCCACGTCGAGGACGATCTCGTCGCCCGTGCGCACGAGGGCGAGCGGCCCGCCCACATGCGATTCGGGGGCGATGTGGAGCACGCAGGTGCCGTAATGGGTGCCGCTCATGCGGGCGTCCGACAGGCGCACCATGTCGCGCACGCCCCGCGCCAGAAGCTTCTTCGGGATCGGCAGCGCTCCCCATTCCGGCATGCCCGGCGCGCCCACGGGACCGGCGCCGCGCAGGACCAGCACGGTGTTCTCGTCGACGTCCAGGTCCGGATCGTCGATGCGGCGGGTGAGCTCGGCGTGTCCGTCGAAGACGAGGGCGCGCCCGCGATGGCGCATGAGGGCGGGGGTCGCGGCCGAGGGCTTGATGGCGGCCCCGTCGGGACAGAGGTTCCCGCGCAGGATCGCGATGGCCGGCGCCGTGGTGACGGGCCGGTCGAGGGGGCGGATCACCTCGTCGTCCCACACCTTGGCCCGCGCCACCGCCGCGCCGATGGGCTCGCCCGTCACGGTCATGCAGGAGAGGTCGAGCCGGTCGGCGATGCGCGAGAGAAGGGCGGGCAGGCCGCCCGCAAAATAGACGTCCTCCATCAGGAAGGTTCCGGCGGGATAGACGTTGGCGATCACGGGGGTGCGCCGGGCGGCCTCGTCGAAGGCGTCGAGGGGCAGCCTTATGCCGGCGCGCGCCGCGATCGCGACGAGGTGGATCAGCGCGTTGGTCGAGCCGCCCAGCGCCGCCTGCACCTCGACGGCGTTGCGCACGGACGCCTCCGTGACGATCCGGCTCGGGACGAGATCCTCCCAGACCATCTCGACGACGCGCTCGCCCACCGACGCGGCCATCTTGGCGTGCGAGGCGTCCACCGCCGGGACGCTCGTGGCGCCGGGCAGGCACAGGCCCAGCGTCTCCACGATGGAGGTCATGGTCGAGGCGGTGCCCATGGTGTTGCAGGTGCCGGCGGACCGCGTCGAGATGCCCTCCAGCTCGAGCCAGTCGTCGTCGGTGATGCGCCCGGCGCGGTACTCGTCCCAGTACTTGCGGGTGTGGGTCCCGGCCCCGATCGTGGTGCCGCGCCAGCGCCCGCTGAGCATGGGGCCGGCCGGCATGAAGATGCAGGGCAGCCCCATGCTGATGGCGCCCATCACGAGGCCGGGCGTGGTCTTGTCGCAGCCGCCCATGAGCACCACCCCGTCGATCGGGTGCTGGCGGATCAGCTCCTCGGCCTCCATGGCGAGCATGTTGCGGTAGAGCATGGTGCTGGGCTTGACGATCACCTCGCCCAGCGAGAGCGCCGGCAGCTCGACCGGGAAGCCGCCGGCCCGGACCACTCCCCGGCGCACCGCGTCGGCCCGCTCGCGAAGGTGCCCATGGCAGGGGCTCATCTCGCTCCAGGTGTTGAGGATGCCGATGACCGGGCGGCCCACGAACTCGTCGCGCTTGAAGCCCATCTGCTGGGTGCGCTGGCGATGGGCGAAGGCCCGCATGTCGGAGGCGCCGTACCAGCGGGCGCTGCGGAGGCTCTCGGGGGTGCGTCGGGTGCTCACGGGGCCTCCAATCGGACGCGCGATGCTACCGCTTTCAGGAGAGGGGTCAATCGGGTCGGCCCGTGCCGCCGCCTGCTCCACAAAATCAGCATGGACGAATTGACGACGCCTCTGCAAGCGCTAACATCGGCGACGGCGGGGGACGACACCGATGCGTTTCGGCCTGATCGGATACGGCGCCTGGGGGCGGCATCACGCCGAGGCCATCGCGATGGCGCCGGGCGCCAGCCTCGCCGCCATCGCCTGCGCCAGCGAGGCCACCGCCGGGGCCGCCCGGGCGGACCATCCCGGCGTCACGGTCCACCGCGACTGGCGCGCGCTCCTCGCCGACCCCGCCATCGACGCCGTCGACATTGTGGTGCCCAACCACCTGCACGCCGAGATCGCGGTCGCGGCCCTGGAGGCCGGCAAGGACGTGCTCCTCGAAAAGCCCATGGCGGCCTCGATCGCGGATTGCGACCGCATCGTCGAGGCGGTGCGCCGCACGGGCCGTACCCTGAGCGTCGGCCACGAGTTCCGCTGCTCGACCCAATGGGGCGGCATCAAGCGCCTGATCGAGGCCGGCGACATCGGCGAGCCCCTCTACGCCAATGTGAGCCTGTTCCGCTTTCCCTATCGACGGGGCTCGGGCGGATGGCGCTACGACCGCGACGCGGTGGGCTCCTGGATTCTGGAGGAGCCGGTCCACTTCTTCGACATGCTGATGTGGTGGTTCGACGGCTTGGGCGATCCCGTCGGCGTGCGCGGCTTCGGCAATTCCAAGGACCGCGCCGCGGGCATGTACGACAATTTCTCCGCTGTGATGCGCTGGCGGAGCGGCGCCTATGCCATCGTGACGCAGTCGCTCGCGGGCTTCGAGCATCACCACGTGGTCGAGGTGGTGGGCCGCGAGGGCGCGCTGCGCACCTGGTGGTCGGGCACCATGGACCGCACGCTTACCCCCGCCCACGAGTTCAAGATCCAGCGCCGGGGGCGCGACGCCTGCGAGATCGTGGAGCTGGGGCGGTCAGGCGAGGTGTTCGAGCTGCGCGAGGAACTGGCGCTGACCGTCGAGGCCTTCCGGGCCGGGCGGCCGCTGGTGAGCGCCGAGGAGGCCCGGAAACGCATCGTCGTGTGCCTCGAGGCCGAGCGCGCGGTCGCGGACGGTCGCGAGGTCGCGCTGGACTTCACGCCGACCGCGCCCTTGCGCGCGGTCGGCGCCTGACGAACCCGAGCCGGCGACAGACCGGCGGTGCAACGCAAAGCCCGATGGGCGAGGGAGTGAACGCCATGGATCGCAGAACGATGCTCAAGGGAGGCCTCGCGCTGAGCGGTGTCCTCGCCATGCCGGCCTATCTGAGGGCCCAGTCGGCCAAGAAGCTCAGCATCCTGACCTGGAACATCGCGGACCAGGAGGCCTACTTCAACGAGGTGTTCGCCGACTTCAAGAAGAGCAATCCGGGAGTCGAGATCGAGTGGCTCGACAAGAAGGGGCCGGAAGTCCCCGTCTTCTACCAGACGCAGCTCGTGGCCGGCACGCCGCCCGACATCATCAACACGCAGGGCGCGCTCTGGGTGGAGTACGCCGCCAACGGCGCGCTGATGGACATCACGTCCATGCTGAAGGGCAACGCCGAGGTCGCCAAGCGCTTCAACGCCGACTACCTGGCGAACTGGACGCTCGACGGCAAGAACTTCATGCTGCCGTTCTACATCACCAAGACGCTGCTCTTCTACAACAAGAACCTCTTCAAGGAGGCCGGGATCACGGCGCCGCCCACCACCTTCGCCGGCATCATGGACGCGGCCGACAAGATCGCGAAAGGAGAGCGCACGGGCCTGCTCACCCTCAATTTCGACTGGCTCTACTGGCCCTTCTTCAAGTCCGAGGGCGTCGACCTCCTGACGCCCGACGGCAAGAAGGCCGCCTTCAACACGCCGAAGGCCGCCGAGGTGCTGGCGCGTCTCGCCAAGGGCACGGATTCGGGGGCGATCAACAAGACCTCGTGGACGGGCCGCTGGGTGGAGCCCAACGGGGCCTTCGCGGCGGGCACCGTGGGCATGCACCACGCCCATTCGCCCGCCTTCTTCTTCATGAAGGGGCAGGGCCCGTGGATCAACGCCGACACGCTGGGCGTGGCCCAGGGGCCGGGAGGCTGGTCGACCCCCAACAGCCATGGGCTGGGCATCTCCAAGGGCTCCAAGAACCCGGAGCTCGCCTTCGCGCTGCTGGCCCACATGACGAGCGACCGCTGGACCCAGGAATTCACCAAGCGGCGCAACGTGCTCACCGGCAACACCGCCTCCGACCAAGCCTCGCTCGCGCGCCTGCGGGGGGAGGAGCCCCTCACGGCCGCCGTGCTCCAGACCCAGCTCGAGAACACCGACAAGATGACGGGCAACTGGCCGCTGCCCTTCGACGCGGCGCTCAAGGACGCGTTCTATCCCGAGCTGCAGAACGCGGTGCTCGGCCGCAAGGACGCCAAGACGGCCCTCAACGACGCCGAGCGGCAGGTCAACCGCCTGCTCAGCCGCCGCGCCTGACCCGCCCGCAAGAGGCCGGCCCCGCGCCCCGGGGCCGGCCGCCAGCGCCAGGACCCCGATGACAGCTCTTGCCGCCGCCGTCGACGCGCCGCAAGCCCGGCCGCGCCTGTTCGCCCGCAAGCGCGTGCGCCAGGCCGTGCTGATCTGGTGCTTCCTGCTGCCCTCGCTCCTGATCTTCGGGCTCTACCGCATCATGCCCCTCGCCTGGAACGTGGTGCTCTCGTTCCAGGAATGGTCGCCGACGCGGCCGGCCACCTGGGCCGGGCTCTACCATTACGAGGAGATGTTCTTCTACGACGAGGTGTTCTGGACGGCGTTGTGGAACACGCTGCTCTATATCGGCAGCGCGCCCATCGGGATCGCGATCGCTCTGGGGCTCGCGCTCCTCGTCAATTCCGACATCCGCGGGCGCGACGTCTACCGGACCATCATCTTCATCTCCTACCCGCTGATGACGGTGGCGGTGGGCGTGATCTGGCGCTGGATGTTCGACGAGCGGGTGGGGCTGATCAACTACGTGGCCCGCTCGCTCAACCTCGTCGACAGCCCCATCCCGTTCCTGAACTCCTTCGACTGGGCGTTGCCCTCCATCATCGCCGCCAACATCTGGCAGATGCTCGGCTTCTACATGATCATCCTGCTCACGGGCCTGCAGAACATCCCCCAGAACCTCTACGAGGCCGCGTCCATCGACGGGGCGGACGCCCGGCGCCGGTTCTGGCGCATCACGGTGCCGCTGCTCAAGCCCTCGCTCTTCCTGTGCTTCGTGATCGGGATGCTGAACTCCTTCACGAGCTTCGACCTTGTCTATGTCATGACGGGGGGCGGGCCGGGCCGGGCGACGGAGCTCCTCGTCACCTACGTCTACAAGCTGGGCTTCGTGCAGACGAAATTCGACTACGCGGCGGCCGTGACGGTGGTGTTCTTCGCCCTCTTGATCGCGATCGCCTGGGCGGCGAACCGTCTGTCCGGCGGCAATGCCGGCGCGGTGGAGAGCGACTGATGACCCGCGCGCGCCATCATCTGCCCATCCACCTCGTTCTCATCCTCGTCAGCCTCGTCATGCTGGTGCCCTTCTACTGGGTGATGAAGACGAGCGTGTCGGGGGAGAACATCTTCAACTACCCGCCCAACATCGTCCCGCGGGACCCCCATCCCTTCTTCTATGTCGACGTCTGGTACTACATCCCCTTCGCCCGCTACTTCCTCAACAGCGTGATCGTCTCGGCCATCACGGTGGCCGGCAACGTGGTGTTCAACGCCATGGCGGGCTACGCGCTGACCCGCGGCTTCATGGGCAAGGGCGTCGTCCTGATGCTCTTCCTGTCGTGCATGATGGTGCCTTTCCAGGCCACCATCATCCCGGCCTACCTCATCACCGGGCGGCTCGGGCTCCTCGATTCCTATCTCGGCCTCGCCCTGCCGCAGATGTCGACCATCGTGTGCATCTTCGTGTTCAAGGCGAGCTTCGACGCGGTGCCCCGCTCGCTCATCGACGCGGCCAAGATCGACGGATTGTCGGAGTGGCGCATCGTCTGGCGCATCATGATGCCGCTCGCCAAGGCGGCCATCGCCACCAACGTGATCCTCGCCTTCATCTGGTCCTGGAACAACTTCCTCTGGCCGCTCATCGTCACGCGTTCCCCCGACATGCAGACCCTGCCCCTGGGGCTCGCGCGCTTCCTCGCCTACCAGGAGGACACGACGGGGGCGCTCTACGCCTTCTGCATCATGGTGCTGGCGCCGGGCATCTTGCTCTTCCTGCTGGCCCAGAAGGAGTTCATCCAGGGCCTCACCTCCGGAGCCACCAAGGGATGAGCGACGAGCCCGACGACCCGGACCGGCCGCTCTGGCGCCGGCTCCTCCTCAATCGCTTCGTGGGGGTGCCGGGCGCCATCGCGCTCGCGGCGCTCGCCTGGAATCTCTGGGTGTCGACCCACGACAACGGCATCGTCGAGGGAAGGGTCGTGGATGCCCGGGGGCAGCCGGTGGCGCAGGCCGAGGTGGCGATGTGGGTGCTCAAGGCCA
>DASPJU010000771.1:0-2073 GCA_035628475.1 Salinarimonas sp.
AAATCATGCGCGTCGCCCTCGCCCAGGCGAAGGACGGCCGCGACCCCATCCTCGCCGAGATGAACAAGGCCCTCACCGCGCCGCGCGCCGAACTCGGCGAATACGCGCCGCGCATCGAGACCATGAAGATCCCGACGGACAAGATCCGCGACGTGATCGGTACCGGCGGCAAGGTCATCCGCGAGATCGTGGAAAAGACCGGCGCCAAGATCGACATCCAGGACGACGGCACCGTCAAGATCGCCTCCTCCGACGGCAAGGCCATCAAGGCGGCCTATAACTGGATCCGCTCGATCGTGGCCGAGCCCGAGGCGGGGCACATCTACGAGGGCACGGTCGTCAAGACCATGGACTTCGGCGCCTTCGTGAACTTCTTCGGCCCCAAGGACGGCCTCGTCCACATCTCGGAGCTCGCGCCCCAGCGCGTCGCCAAGGTCACCGACGTGGTGAAGGAGGGCGACAAGGTGAAGGTGAAGTTCCTCGGCATGGACGACCGCGGCAAGGTGCGGCTCTCCATGAAGGTGGTCGACCAGGCCACCGGCGAGGACCTGACCGAGAAGCTCAAGGCCGAGCGCGCCGAGCGCGGCGAGCCCGAGGAGGCCGAGCAGCGCGAGCCGCGCCGCGAGCGCTCCGACCGGGGCGACCGGGGCGGGGACCGCGGCGGCCGCCGCTCCTCGCGGCGCGAGGCGGGGGAGTGAGGCGGGTCTGACCTCCGCCTCAGGTGAAGCTGGAGCGCGGCCCCATCGGGCCGCGCTTTCGTTTGGGCGCCCGCGCCCCTCCATCGGTCTCATGACGGTCGACGACGTCCGACGCCTGCTCGAGCCGGACCGCGATGCCCTGCGGGCGCGCGGGGTCGCGGCCGTCACCGTGCTCGGCTCCGTCGCCCGCGGCGAGGCGGACGAGGCGAGCGACGTCGACATCCTGCTCGACGTCGCGCCCGATGCGCGCTTCACGATCGTCGATCTCGTCGGCGCGCGATACGATCTCCGGGACCGCCTCGGCCGAGCCGCAGACGTCCACCTGCGCGAGGGCATCCATTACCGGATCCGGGATCAGGTGCTCGCCGACGCCGTCCGGGTGCCGTGATGGCCACCCGCTCGCCTTGTCCCGCGCACGTCCACATCATCGACTCCATCGAGCTTCTCTCGACGTTGCTGTCCGAGCGGCCAACGGTCGAGGCGCTTGCAGCCGATTGGCGCGGCCGGGCCGCCGCCGAGCGGATGGTCGAGATCATCTCGGAGGCGAGCCGTCGCGTGCCGCGCGATTGGCTCGAGGCGTTCCCGCAGGTGGCGTGGAGCCAGATCGCCGGGATCGGGAACGTGCTCCGTCACGATTGCGACCGCGTCGTCCCGCGCATCATCATGGACCTGGCGGGCGAGCCTCTCCAGCAATTGACGGCTGCCGTCGAGCCGATGCTCGACCGCGAGGAGCCGGACCGGCGGACGAAGCGCCAGGCTCTTCGGCCGCGCCGGCCGCGTGCGCTTCCTCACCGCCGCCCGCGTCCGCGGCGGGCATCGTGGCGCCTGCGAACCGCCCGGAGGCCCCGCCCATGCAGACCAGTCCCCAGAACCCGCCCCGCCGCCGACGCGGTCGCGGCTTCCTCCGGCTCGCGCTCGTCGTGGGCGCGCTCTACGCCATCGCCTGGATCGCCATGGCGGCCTTCGGGCTCGGCGTCTCGCACGGCCTCCTGACCGGCGGCGGCGCCCTCGTGGTCTACACGGTCCCGGCCACCATCTTCGACTGGCCGCGCCTCACCTTCTCGGACATCGTCGACGTCGTCACCGGGATCTGGGAGGCGGTGGTCGGGTTCTTCGCCTCGATCCTCGACTGGTGAGCCGTCCCGCTCAATAGGTCGCGCGCCCGCCCGAGAGGTCGAAGGCGGCGCCCGTCGTGAAGGTGTTCTCGGGCGAGGCGAGCCAGGCCACCATGGCGGCGATCTCGCGGGGCTCGACGAAGCGCCCGCGGGGGATCTTGGAGAGCATGAAGTCGATGTGCTCCTGGCTCATCTGGTCGAAGATCCGGGTGCGGGCGGCGGCCGGGGTGATGGTGTTGACCGCGATGTCGTGGGCGGCG
>DASPJU010000772.1:0-5600 GCA_035628475.1 Salinarimonas sp.
ACACTGACGAGCCGCGTGCATGGAGGAGAGCGATGGACCTCGCTGCGGAGGTCGCCCGTCGGCGCACGTTCGCGATCATCAGCCACCCGGACGCGGGCAAGACCACGCTGACCGAGAAGCTTCTGCTGTTCGGCGGCGCGATCCAACTCGCCGGCGAGGTCAAGGCGAAGAGGAACCGCGTCTCGACCCGCTCGGACTGGATGGGCATCGAGAAGGAGCGCGGCATCTCGGTCGTGACCTCGGTCATGACCTTCGAGTACGCGGAGCGGGTCTTCAACCTCCTCGACACGCCGGGCCACGAGGACTTCTCCGAGGACACGTACCGCACGCTCACCGCGGTGGATTCCGCCGTCATGGTGATCGACGCCGCCAAGGGCATCGAGGCGCGCACCCGCAAGCTGTTCGAGGTCTGCCGCCTGCGCGACATCCCCATCGTCACCTTCATCAACAAGATGGACCGGGAGACGCGCGATCCCTTCGACCTGCTGGACGAGATCGAGAAGACGCTGGCGCTCGACACCGCCCCCGTGACCTGGCCGATCGGCCGGGGCCGCTCCTTCGCCGGCACGTTCGACCTGCGCCGCAACCTCGTGCGCCGCCTCGACGACGAGGTCGCGCCCACCCCCGTCAACGGGCCTGAGAGCGCGCTCTTCGACGAGCTCCTGCCCCCCGACGAGGTCGGGGCCTGGCGCGAGGAGATCGCGCTGGCCATGGACGCCTGCAAGCCCTTCGACCTCGCGGCCTTCCGCGAGGGGCACCTCACCCCCGTGTTCTTCGGCAGCGCTTTACGCAATTTCGGGGTGCGCGACCTCATCGACGCGCTCGCGGCCCACGCGCCCCCGCCCCGGGCCCAGGACGCGGACCGGCGCACGGTCGCGGCGAACGAGAACCGGATGACGGGCTTCGTGTTCAAGATCCAGGCGAACATGGACCCCAACCACCGGGACCGCATGGCGTTCATCCGGGTCTGCTCCGGCAAGCTCACCCGCGGCATGAAGGCGAAGCTGGTGCGCACGGGGAAGAGCATCCCCATCAACACGCCGCAGTTCTTCTTCGCCCAGGACCGCTCCATCGCCGACGAGGCCTGGGCCGGGGACGTGGTGGGCCTGCCCAACCACGGCACGCTGCGCATCGGCGACACGCTCACCGAGGGCGAGGATCTCGTCTTCCGCGGCGTGCCGAGCTTCGCCCCCGAGATCCTGCGCCGCATCAAGCTCACCGACGCCATGAAGGCGAAGAAGCTGCGCGAGGCGCTCCAGCAGATGGCAGAGGAGGGCGTGGTCCAGCTCTTCTTGCCGCAGGACGGCTCGGCGGCGATCGTGGGGGTCGTCGGCGCGCTCCAGCTCGACGTGCTGAAAGAACGGCTCATGGCGGAGTACGGCCTGCCGATCGACTACGACACCACCCGCTTCCAGATCTGCCGCTGGGTCGCGGCGGAGGATTCGCGCGAGCTCGACCGCTTCGTCTCGGCCAACCTCTCCTCCATGGCGAGCGACCTCGACGGCGCCCCCGTCTTCATGGCGCCCTCGCCCTTCTCGCTCAAATACGACCAGGAGCGCTGGCCCGACATCCGCTTCACGGACGTGAAGGATTATCAGAAGCGGGCGGCGGCGTGAGGGCGAGGACTGCGGCGGGGAACCACACCGCCGTCATCCCCGGCCGGAGCCAACGACGTCGGCGAAGGGGATCCAGCGCAACGAACCTGCGCCGAAGGCGCTCTTCGTGGCCCGCACAGGGCCCCTCGGCGGGGCAAGGAGCGTCGCTGCGCGACGACATCGTCCCGCTGGATCCCCTTCCCCTCCGCCCTGACGGGCTCCGGCCGGGGATGACAGCCTGCGGCTGTCAGCAGGCGGTGGGGTCGAGGTCGGCCCAATCGGGGTTGGCGCGCTCGATCAGCCGAACCTTCCAGGCGCGGTTCCAGCCCTTGATCTGCTTCTCCCGGGCGATCGCCTCGCGAATGTCGGCGAATCGCTCAGCGTAGACGAGCAGGGTCACGCGGTAGCGTCGGGTGAACCCCGGCACGGACAGCGCCTTATGCTGGAAGACGCGGCGGGTGAGATCGCCGGTCACGCCGACATAGAGGGTCCCGTTTCGTGCGCTGGCGAGGATGTAGACCGCGTAGCGCTCCAAGGCGGCACCTCCGCAGGGATTGCGGTCTCGCATTATGCGATTTAAAGCTGCGCTTGTCATCCTGGCGAGGAAACAAGCGCTGTCATCCCCGGCCGGAACCGACCGAAGGTCGGTGGAGGGGAAGGGGATCCAGCGATACGATGCTGCGCCGCAGGCGCTCCTTATGGCCGCCCAGGCCCCTTGGCAGGGCTGAGAGTGTCGCCGCGCGACTCCATTGCCTGCGCTGGATCCCCTTCCCCTGCGCTGCCTTCGGCAGCTCCGGCCGGGGATGACCGTGCGCGGTGCGCCCTACGCCCGCGACAGCGCCGGGTCCGTCCCCGCGAAGGTCTCGTCGAAGGAGTACCCGGCCCCGCGCACCGTGCGGATCGGGTCGAGGTCGCGGCGGCCGTTGAGCGCCTTGCGCAGGCGGCCGACATGGACGTCGACGGTGCGCTCGTCGATATAGACGTCCCGGCCCCAGACCCCGTCGAGGAGCTGCTCGCGGGTGAACACCCGGCCCGGGGCCAGCATCAGGAACTCGAGCAGGCGGAACTCGGTCGGCCCCAGATGCAGCTCCGCGCCCGCGCGGCGCACCCGGCGGGTCTCCCGGTCGAGCTCGATCTCGCCGGCGCGCAGCACATGGGCCACGTGGGCCGGCTTGACGCGCCGCATGAGCGCGCGCACGCGCGCCACGAGCTCCGGCACCGAGAAAGGCTTGACGATGTAGTCGTCGGCGCCCGTCGAGAGGCCGCGCACCCGGTCGCCCTCCTCGCCCCGGGCGGTCAGCATGATGACGGGCAGGCGCTCGGTCTCGGGCCGCGCGCGCAGGCGCCGGCACAGCTCGATGCCCGACAGCCCCGGCAGCATCCAGTCGAGTAGCACGAGGTCGGGCTGCTCCTCGCGCAGGCGCAGGTCCGCCTCGTCGCCGCGGGTCGCGGTCTCGACCGCGTAGCCCTCGGCCTCGAGGTTGTAGCGCAGGAGGAGGGCCAGCGCCTCCTCGTCCTCGACGATGAGGATGCGCGGGCGCATGGCGGCGCTCAGCCTTCGGACCCGGCGGGGGCGACGGAGCGGTCGTTCTTGGGCCGCTCGGCCGCGATCGCCTGGCCCCGCACGAGGTAGTGGATCGTCTCGGCGACGTTGGTGGTGTGGTCGCCGATGCGCTCCACGTTCTTGGCGCAGAACAGCATGTGCGTGCAGAACGTGATGTTGCGCGGATCCTCCATCATGTAGGTCAAGAGCTCGCGGAAGAGCGAGGTGTAGAGGGCATCCGTCGCACCGTCCCGCTCCCAGACCGAGATCGCCGTGTCGACGTCGTGGGCCGTGTAGGCGTCGAGCACGTCCTTGAGCTGGCCGACGACGCGCTCGCTCATGGTCTGGACGCCCAGCACCACCTTCTGGTGCTCGAACTGGCCGGCCACCGCGAGCGCGCGCTTGGCGATGTTCTTGGCCAGGTCCCCGATGCGCTCCAGGTCGCTGGCTATGCGGATCGCCGAGATGGTCTCGCGCAGGTCGATGGCGAGCGGCTGGCGGCGCGCGATGGTGAGGATCGCGGCCTCCTCCAGCTCGCGCTGGAGCACGTCGAGGCGGAGATCGGAGGCGATGACGTTCTGCGCCAGGCCCGCGTCGCGCCGCACGAGGGCGGTGATCGAGTCGGCGAGCATCTTCTCGGCGATGCCGCCCATCTCGGCGATCGAGCGGCGAAGGCCCTCGAGCTCCTGGTCGAAGGAGGTAACGATATGGTCGGACATGGGCCTTCTCCCGCTGGCGCCTCCTGGAGCCCGTCGGCGCTTGCGAACGCGCCGGGCGGCCTCGAGGTCTTCGCTTCGTCGTATGTCCCGCCGGAGACCCGGCGGCCGCTGTCTCCGGACGGGCCCTAGCCGAACCGGCCGGTGACGTAGTCCTGGGTCTGCTTCTTGTGCGGGGTCATGAAGATCTGGTTCGTGGGCCCGAACTCCACCACCTCGCCCAGGTACATGAAGGTCGTGAACTGGGAGATGCGGGCTGCCTGCTGCATGTTGTGGGTCACGATCACGATCGTGAACTCCGAGCGCAGCTGCTCGATCAGCTCCTCGATCTTGCCCGTCGAGATCGGGTCCAGCGCCGAGGTGGGCTCGTCGAACAGGATCACCTCGGGGCGCTGGGCGATGGTGCGGGCGATGCACAGCCGCTGCTGCTGCCCGCCCGACAGGCCCATGCCGGACTGCTTGAGCTTGTCCTTCACCTCGTCCCACAGGGCGGCGCGGCGAAGCGCGGCTTCAACGCGGGCATCCACCTCGGCCCTCGGCAGGCGCTCGGTGAGGCGCACCCCGAAGGCCACGTTGTCGTAGATCGACATCGGGAAGGGGGTGGGCTTCTGGAACACCATGCCGACCCGCGAGCGCAGCTCGTTCACGTCGATGTCGGACGACAGGATGTTGCGCCCGTCGAGGATGATCTCCCCTTGCGCGCGCTGCTCGGGATAGAGCGAGTAGATCCGGTTGAAGATGCGCAGGAGGGTGGACTTGCCGCAGCCCGAGGGGCCGATCAGCGCGGTCACCTGTCGGTCGTGGAAGTTCAGGTTGATGTTCTTCAGCGCCTGCGCGGCGCCGTAGAAGAAGTCGAGGTTCTTGACGGCGATGCGGACGGGCGCCGACGCGTCGGCCGCCTGGCTCGCCGCCGAGGCGGTCTGCATGACCGAGACGGTGTTCATCGGGCGATGTCCTTCTTGATGACGAAGCGGGCGACGATCGACAGGGCCAGGATGGTCATGGTGATGATCAGCGCCCCGGCCCAGGCGAGCTCCTGCCAGTTCTGGTAGGGCGAGAGCGCGAACTGGAAGATCGTCACGGGCAGGTTCGAGACGCCGCCCATGAGGTTGGGCTTGAACCAGAACTGGTTGTTGAGCGCCGTGAACAGGAGCGGCGCCGTCTCGCCGGCGATGCGGGCGGTGGCGAGGATCACCCCCGTCACCATCCCGGACCGCGCCGCCCGCCAGGAGATCGATATGATCACCTTCGAGGGGGGCGCGCCCAGCGCCGCGCCGGCCTCGCGCAGGCCGTTGGGGACGAGGCGCAGCATGTCCTCGGTGGTGCGCACGATCACGGGCGTGGCGATGATGGCGAGCGCCACCGCGCCGGCCCAGCCCGAATAGCCGCCCATGGGCAGGACCAGGATCGTGTAGACGAACAGGCCGATGAGGATGGACGGCGCCGAGAGCAGGATGTCGTTGATGAAGCGCACCGCGTCGGCGAGCTTCGACCTCTTGCCGTATTCCGCCAGATAGGTGCCGGCCAGCACGCCGATGGGCGTCGCGACCACGATGCCCAGCAGCGTCATGAGGAGCGAGCCCAGCATGGCGTTGGCGAGCCCCCCGCCCGCGGAGCCCGGGCCGGGCGTGATCTCGGTGACGATGCGCGGCGAGAGGGCCGAGACGCCGCGCCCAGCATCAGGGCGGCCGCCAGGGCCCGGCGCCGCGATCCGGACCGGGCCGGGCGCCCGCCCGGTTCAGTGAG
>DASPJU010000773.1:0-2245 GCA_035628475.1 Salinarimonas sp.
GCGGGGCGCCTGCCGCTCGTCCTGTCGGGCAATTGCAACAGCGCCATCGGGACCGTCTCAGGGCTGCGGGCGGCTTGCCCCGATGAGGACGTCGGCGTGCTGTGGTTCGACGGGCACGGAGACAGCAACGTTCCGGAGACCTTCACCGGCACCTTCCTCGACGCCATGGGGCTGAGCACCCTGACGGGGCGGTGCTGGGGGGCCCTGTGCGCGACGATCCCGGGCTATCGCGCGGTGGCGGACGAGGCCGTGATTCTCGTAGGCGGGCACGGCATGGACGAGGGCGCCCGCTCCGTGCTCGCGGCCTCGCGCATCACGACGATCCCGCCGGAGACGCTGCGGACGGGAGACGCGCTGCCGGCGGCGCTGGCCGCGCTGCGAGCGCGCGGCGTGACCCGCCTCTATGTCCATCTCGACGTCGACGTGATCGATGCCGCCTACGCACCCGCCAACGGCTTCGCGCCGGAAGGCGGCCTGCGGCCCCGGGAGGTGCTCGATGCGGTGGCGCTGGCCGGCCGCGACCTGCGGATCGCCGCGGCGTGCGTCGCGTCCTACGATCCGGCCTTCGACCGGACGAACCGGATCCTCGCCGCCGCCGAAGATTTCCTTCAGGCCGTCGCGGCACACGGCCCCGGCTAGATTGCCCGCAGGCATGCGAAGCGGCGCGCGGAACGGGCGCGCGCCGCTCGGTCAGGCGCGGTCAGTTCCGGGCCACGAAGCAGTCGCCGCCGGCGGCCTTGATCTTGGTGCAGGCCGCGTTGGCCTCGTCGCGCTCCATGGGGCCGGCGCGCACGCGATACAGCGTGTTGCCGTTGACCTGGGCCTGGGTGATCACCGGGCCGGCGCCCGACAGGGCGTCGCCGAAGCGGCCGCGCATCTGGGCGAAGGCCTCCCGGGCCTGCGCCTCCGAGCCGCGCACGCCGAGCTGGACCACGAAGCCGCCGCCCGAGGTCGTCCGGGGCGCGGGCTCGGCCGCGGGCGTGGTCGCCGCGGGAGCCGGGGCCGCGGCCAGGCGCTGCTGCTCCTTCGGCGCGGGCGCCGGACGGGGCGTCTCGGCGGCGCGCGGCGCGGCGGGCGTGGTCTCCGTGGGCCGGGGGGCGGGAGTCGAGGCCGTCGTGGTGGGCGGAGCGGCGGGCGCGGCGCGCGCCGGAGCGGGCGCGGCGGGCGCAGGAGCGGCGGCCGGGGCCTGGGCCACGGCCGGACGGGGCGGAGGGGCGGGCGCGACGGCCGGCGCCGGCGCCGCGGCCGAGGTGGTCTCGGGCGCCACGATGCTGCCGTCCGGGCGGACCGACACGGTGCGGACGCGGCGCGGCTCGCCCAGGGCCGGGATCGTGCCGGCGGGCTGGGCCGGGGCGGGCTGCGCCGAGGCCGAGGTCGGCGGCACGATGGGCTGCGCGGCCGGGCGGTTCGCGCTCGCGTCGGCGGGCTGGGGCAGGACGGCGCGGGGCGCGCGGGTCGCCTGGGCCACGTCGAGGGGCTGCTCCTCGCGATTGACCACCCGGGTCTTCTGGTCGACGGCGGCGCGCTCGTAGATCTGCTTGTTCTGGTTGGGGATCTCGACCCCGCCCGGGTTCTCGGGCTGGACCTTCAGCGGACCGCCCTGAGCCTTGATCAGGGGCGGCTCGCCGCTGAGGCCGCCGGGGCGCCCGGAGCTGACGACGAGCGCGGTGCCGACGCCGAGCGCGGCGACGCCCAGCACCGCCGCGACCGTGAGCAGCCCCTTGCGGCCGCGGCCGACGCGGGCCTGCTCGGGAGCGAGGTCGTGGGCGGCGTAGTCCGGCTCCCAGTCGGCGGGGGCCTGGCTGGGTTGGGCGCCGCGCCAGTCGACGTCGATCGGCTGACCGGCAAGCGGAGCCGCCTCCATCCGGGCCGGACCGCGCAGGGACGCGGCGAGCTCCGCCTCGAAGGACGCGCCCGCCTCGGCGGCCGGCCGCACGGAGGCGTGGTCGTGCGCGACGAACAGGTCGTCCACGGGGGGCTCGACCCGCGGCCGCTCGGGAGCGCTCCTCAGGATCGTGCGGAAGGGGTCGTCCTGACCGACGATGCGGGCCAGCTCGGAGAGCGGGTCGTGCTTCGGCGCCGAGCCCTGGGCGGGGGGCTTCGCGAGTTCGCGCTGGATCTCGTCGAGGTCGATCGCGAAGCGGTTGCGTGCCGTGTTCGTCATGGGCGAACTCAACCTTCCGTTACTCGGGGCCGGGCGAACCCGGCGAAACCGACGTCGAACGACCGAGGGAGAACGACCCGG
>DASPJU010000774.1:0-2609 GCA_035628475.1 Salinarimonas sp.
GGCGGCTTGCGCGGGCCCGATCGAGACCGCCACGATCTCGCTGGCCCGGCCCTTCTCCTTGAGCCGGATCGCCTCCTCGACCGCGATCTCGTCGAAGGGGTTCATCGACATCTTCACGTTCGACAGCTCGACCCCAGACCCGTCCGACCTCACCCGGATCTTCACGTTGTAGTCCACAACTCGCTTCACCGGCACAAGGATCTTCATGATCGAACCTCAGAGATGCTGGAACCGCGCCGGCCGCTTCTCGACGAAGGCCTGCATGCCCTCCTTCTGGTCGGCGGTGGCGAACATGGCGTGGAAGACGCGGCGCTCGAACCGGATGCCCTCGGCCAGCGTGGTCTCGTAGGCGCGGTTGACGCTCTCCTTCGTCATCATGGCGATGGGCAGCGACATGGACGCGATCGTCTCGGCGGTCTTCATGGCCTCCGCCATCAGCTCGGCCGCCGGCACCACGCGGGAGACCAGCCCCGAGCGCTCGGCCTCTTGCGCGTCCATCATGCGGCCGGTGAGGCACAGCTCCATGGCCTTGGCCTTGCCCACGATGCGGGTGAGGCGCTGCGTGCCGCCCATGCCCGGCATCACCCCGAGCTTGATCTCGGGCTGGCCGAAGCGCGCGTTGTCGGCGGCCAGGATGATGTCGCACATCATGGCGAGCTCGCAGCCTCCGCCCAGCGCGAAGCCCGCCACCGCAGCGATGATCGGCTTGCGGCGGTTCGAGACCCGGTCCCAGGCCGTGATGAAGTCGTCGAGATAGGTCTGGGGATAGGACAGGCCCGACATCTCCTTGATGTCGGCGCCGGCCGCGAAGGCCTTCTCGGAGCCCGTGATCACCACGCAGCCGATGCCCGGATCCGCCTCGAAGCCGTCGAGCACGCCGTTGAGCTCCGCCACCAGCGTGGAATTGAGCGCGTTGAGCGCGGCCGGGCGGTGCAGGGTGACGAGGCCGACGCGGCCGCGGGTCTCGACGAGAAGGGTCTCATAGGCCATGGGGAGCGCTCCGAGAGGGAATGCGCGCATGATTAAGGGCGCGCGCGGGCGGGCGCAAATAAAACCCCTCTCCCCGCCGGGCCGGGAGAGGGCCCTCGACGCAAGCGAACGAGGTGAGCGAGGGCGAGGGGGATCGCAGGACGAAGCTCTCCGCGGACACGCCCCCTCACCTCCGGGCTGCCATCCTCGCACGTGGGGAGAGGAGGCGCATGACGCTTCCCCCGTGACAGCGCCGCGCCGGGCTGGCACAAGCGTGGCATGACGATGGACGACCGCAAAGCCCTGCCGCCCCTGGTGAAGCTCGCCCTCGAGCTGGGGCCCCTGGTCCTGTTCTTCCTAGTCAACGCCTACGCGGATCGGCTGGGCCTCGCGACGCCGGAGCGGCGGCTGTTTCCGGCCACCGCGATCTTCGTGGTGGCGACCCTCGTGGCGCTCGCGATCCACTACGCGCTCGTGCGCAAGCTGCCGATCATGCCGCTGGTCTCCGGCGTCGTGGTGGTGGTGTTCGGCGGGCTGACGCTGGCGCTCGACAGCGAGCTCTTCATCAAGCTCAAGCCTACCATCGTGAACACCCTGTTCGGCTGCGTGCTGCTGGCGGGGCTGCGATTCGGGAAGCCGCTCCTCAAGATCGTCCTCGACAGCGTGTTCGACCTCGACGAGGAGGGCTGGCGCAAGCTCACCTTCCGCTGGGCCCTGTTCTTCTTCGTGCTCGCCGCCCTTAACGAGATTGTCTGGCGCACCCAGACCACGGATTTCTGGGTGAGCTTCAAGGTGTTCGGCATCATGCCGCTGACGCTCGCCTTCGCGCTCGCCCAGACGCCGCTGATCCTGCGCCACGAGGCGAAGCGGTAGCGGGGCTCACCCCTCCGCCCGGTGGCACACCGCCTCGACGCGGTTGCCGTCCGGATCGCGCAGGAAGGCCGCGACATAGTTCGGGTGGTAATGCGCCCGCGGCCCCGGCGCGCCGTCATCCGCGCCGCCCGCCGCGAGCCCCGCCCGCCAGAAGGCCTCGACGGCGGCCCGGTCCGGCGCCCGAAACGCCCAGTGCCGGCCAGCTGCGGCATCGGGGGTGGGGCCGAGCCGGATCGAGAGATAGGCGCGCTCGGGATGCGCGGCGTCGGCGCGCTCGCCGTAACCGAGCCAGGCGGCGTCCGATCCCACCTTCGGGATGCCCAAGGCCGCCATGACGGCGTCGTAGAAGCGCTCGGCTCGGGCCAGATCCGAGACCGTGATCGAGACGTGGTCGATCACGGCATGCTCGCCAGCGCCCGGCCGGGCGGGCGGCCGTCCCCGGAGGTCGCTGGGAGCGGTCGCGGCACCGACGCGCCCCTCACAGCATGCTCGGCAGCACCCGGTCCGGCGGGCGGTGGCCGTCGAGGAAGGTCTTGATGTTGACGATGACCTTCTCGCCCATGTCGACGCGGCTCTCGACCGTGGCCGAGCCCATGTGCGGCAGGAGCACCACCTTGCCTTGCCGGGCGAGCTTCACGAGGCGCGGGTTCACGGCGGGCTCGTGCTCGAACACGTCGAGGCCGGCGCCGCCGAGATGGCCGCTCTCGATGAGCCGGGCGAGCGCCGTCTCGTCGATGATCTCGCCCCGCGCGGTGTTCACGATGATG
>DASPJU010000775.1:0-3524 GCA_035628475.1 Salinarimonas sp.
GTTCGGGGATCATCGAGACCACCTTCAAGGAGGAGTGCGAGACCGATCTTTTCGGCGAGCAGGTGGTGTTGTGCGGCGGCCTGGTCGAGCTCATCCGGGCGGGCTACGAGACGCTGGTCGAGGCGGGCTACGCCCCCGAGATGGCCTATTTCGAGTGCCTGCACGAGGTGAAGCTGATCGTCGACCTCATCTACGAGGGCGGCATCGCCAACATGAACTACTCGATCTCGAACACCGCCGAGTACGGCGAGTACGTCACCGGCCCGCGCATCGTCACGCCGGAGACCAAGGCCGAGATGAAGCGCGTCCTCAACGACATCCAGTCCGGCAAGTTCACGCGCGACTGGATGCTCGAGAACAAGGTCAACCAGACCTCATTCAAGGCGACGCGCGCGCGCAACGCCGCCCACCCGATCGAGGAGGTCGGCGAGCGGCTGCGCGGCATGATGCCGTGGATCAAGGCCAAGGCCCTGGTGGACAAGAGCCGGAACTGACGCCGCCTGCTCCCCTCTCCCGAACGGGAGAGGGGCCGGGGGTGAGGGACCACGCTGGGAGGCTCGCACCACCTCTCCGCTATCATGGCCCGACTTGACCCGGCGCCCAGCCGCGCCGTGATCCTGAACCCCCGGCCTCATCCCGAGCCCGTCGAGGGACGAGCCCGGGGATGATTGGGGCGGAGGCTCCCCGCGCCTCTCCCGGCGCGATCCCCTCACCCCCTGGCACTTCGTGCATCCCTCTCCGATCCCGGGGAGGGGAGGGAGGCCATACGATGCCCATCCTGCAGCTCCCCGACGTGTCGCTCGCCTACGACCTCCTCGGTCCCGAGGGCGCCCCGGTCGTGGCGCTCTCCAATTCGCTCGGCACCACGCGGTCCATGTGGGACGCCCTCGTGCCCGCGCTCGCGAGCCGCTTCCGGGTGCTCACCTACGACACCCGCGGTCACGGTGCCTCGGGGCTCGGTCCCGCCATCGCCACGGTCGACGACCTCGCGGACGACCTCGCCGCCCTGCTCGACGCGCTCGCGATCGAGCGCGCCCACGTGATCGGCCTGTCGCTGGGCGGCATGACGGCGCAGGCCCTCGCGCTGCGCCATCCCGAGCGCGTGCGCGGCCTCGTCCTGATGGCGACCTCCGCCCACATGCCGCCAGCGCAAGGCTGGCACGAGCGCGCGGCCCTGGTGCGCGGCCAGGGCATGGCCGCCATCGCGGACGCGGTGGTCTCGCGCTGGTTCACCGCCGGAGCCGATCCGGCCCGCGTCGCCCCCGTGCGCGTGGCCCTGCTCGCGACCCTGCCGGAGGGCTATGCCCGGGCCTGCGAGGCGATCGCCGGCTTCGACCTTAACGACGCCGTCCACGCCATCCGGTCTCCGACCCTGATCGTCGCCGGCGCCGACGATCCCGCCACCCCCGTCGCCCACATGGAGGCGATCCGCGCCCGCGTGCCCGACGCCGAGCTCGTCGTGATCCCCCGCGCCGCGCATCTGCTCGCGGTCGAGCGCCCGGACGCGGTCGCCTCGCATCTCCTGGCCTTCCTGTCGCGCCTGGACCCGGGGCAGGGGGGATGGAGCGTCGAGGCGGGGCTCGTCAACCGCAAGGCGGTGCTGGGCGCGGGCCACGTGGAGCGCTCGCTCGCGGCGGCGGGTCCCTTCGCGACGCCCTGGCAGGACTTCATCACCCGCTATGCCTGGGGCGAGATCTGGGGCGACCCCACGCTGGAGCGCAAGACGCGCTCGATGCTGACCCTGACCATGATGATCGCGCTGCACCGCGAGGAGGAGTTCAAGCTCCATGTGCGCCCGGCGCTGGGCAACGGCGTCAGCCTCGATGAGCTGCGCGCGGTGCTGATGCAGAGCGCCATCTATGCCGGCGTGCCCGCCGCCAACGCCGCCTTCCGCTGGGTGCGCGACGTGCTGGGGGAGGAACTGGACCGTCCCCTCTCTCCCACGGGGAGAGGGGAACCGCGACATTCCCGCGAAACAAAACCCGCGCAGGATGATTCTTAATCATCATCCCCCAGGCTGGACGCCCGACCGGTCGCGACCCCCCGCCCTGCCATGCGTGTCGACCTTCTCGCCGGAGCCGCGGCTCCCTCGCGCGCCATGAGCGCTCCCGTGCCGACGATCCTCGTCTTCGACTCGGGCGTCGGCGGCCTGTCCGTCTTCGCCGAGCTCCTGCGCGCCCGGCCGGATGCCCGCTTCGTCTACGCGGCCGACGACGCCGCCTTCCCCTACGGGGCCCTGCCGGAGGACCATCTCGTGGCGCGGGTGCTCGCCGTCATGGAGCGGCTCCTCTCCCGCGTCGCGCCGACGATCGTGGTCATCGCGTGCAACACGGCCTCGACGCTGGTCCTGCCGCATCTGCGCCGTCGCTTCCCCGAGATCCCGTTCGTGGGCACCGTGCCGGCCATCAAGCCCGCCGCCGAGCGCTCCGCCACGGGGCGCATCGCCGTGCTCGCCACCCCGGGCACCGTGGCGCGCGACTACACGCACGACCTCGTGCGCACCTATGCCGCCGGCTGCCGCGTCGAACTCGTGGGCTCGACCCGGCTCGCGGGCATCGCCGAGGCGGAACTGTGCGGCGCGCCGGTGCCCGACGCCGCCATATCGGCCGAGATCGCGCCCTGCTTCGTGGACGCGGACGGCGCGCGCACCGACGTCGTCGTGCTGGGCTGCACCCATTATCCCCTGCTGCTCCCCCGGCTTGAGCGCCTCGCGCCGTGGTCCGTGACCTGGATCGACCCGGCCCCCGCCATCGCCCGCCGCGTGGTGCAGCTCGTCGGCGGGCCGGCGCCGGGCCACGAGGGCGACGGCGACGAGGCCTTCGCGATCTTCACGGGCGGGGAGGGGGTGACGGCGGATCTGCGCCGCGCGCTCGCGGCGCGCGGCCTGCCGGCGTGGGATCTGGAGCCGATGCCCCTGCGGGTGGGGTAGGGCGCGAGCGCCGCCGATCGGCCGCCCTACGTCCCGAGATAGGGGTAGACCTCCACGGCACCGCGATAGATCATCTCGATCGACACATAGAGGATCACGGCGAGGCCGACATAGGCGATCCAGCGGTGGCGCTGCAGCAGGCGGGCGATGAAGGACGCCGCCAGGCCCATCAGGGCGATCGAGAGGACGAGGCCGAAGACGAGGACGTAAGGGTGCTCGCGCGCCGCGCCCGCCACCGCGAGCACGTTGTCGAGCGACATCGACACGTCGGCGACGATGATCTGCCATGAGGCCTGGGCGAAGGTCTTGCGGGGCGCCCCGAGGGTGGCGGGCGTGTCCTTCCCCTCGGCCACGGCGAGCGCGGCCTCGGCGGCTTCCTCGTCGTGGTGCGGCGTGCGCAGCTCGCGCCACATCTTCCAGCACACCCAGAGCAGGAGGACGCCACCCGCGAGCAGCAGCCCGACGATCTGGAGGAGCTGGGTGGTGAGCGCCGCGAAGATGATGCGCAGCACCGTGGCCGCGATGATGCCGATCAGGATCGCCCGGTTGCGCTGCTCCTTGGGCAGGCCGGCGGCGGCAAGGCCGATGACGATCG
>DASPJU010000776.1:0-4363 GCA_035628475.1 Salinarimonas sp.
TGTCGGCGTCCCATTGAGTCACAATGGGAATTTCCAAAAATGTCTAACCTAGATCCGCATATCCGGCCGCTGCTCGACACGATCGAACAGCGGTTCTCCGACGACCTCGCCATCATGGGCCGTGTGCGGATGGTTCGCCGCCACCTCGCCCTTGAGGCCGGCGGCAGGGCCGCTCCCGCCATCAAGCAAGAGACCACCCGGATCATCACGGAGCTGGGCGACCTGATCGCTGACCGCGGTCGCATGGTGTCACCGCGAGAGGACCCCCGATGCGGCTCGTAGAGGCGCGTAAGGCGACCCGATGCAGCCGCCCGGCCGAGGGGCGCGAATGCCCCTCGGCTCCCATTCTGCGTTCATCGCGAGGAGAGCCGTGAGCATCACCTACCCACCGGAAATGCTGCCCGCAGCAGATGGTCCCGCCGATGTCATCGTTTGCTCGTCGGCATTCTGCCCAGGTCGCGCGAGCCCGGAGCGCACTGAGGCAATTCGCGACGCGGTCATGGTGGCCTTCGGCTGCACCAAGGTCGACCACCGCAGCATTCGGCGACTGCAAGAGGCCGCCGCACAAATTACGCGGTTCGTAGAGGGCGCGCTGGATCGCACCGCTACGAATTCATCGCGAGAACGGCTGACGATGAACATCACGGACGACATGCTGCGTGCGGCTCTCAAGGCGATGGAGCCTGACCGTATCCAAGGCTTCTCGACCCCGAGCGCCGACCGCAGGACGTGGGGACCGCCGCACTATGTGCTGGACGTATTCCGCACGGGTCCAGAGCGAGAGCTTTGGCGAGGCGATAGCGCCGAGGAGTTGGAGGAGCGTTGCGAGATGGAGCGGCTGCGGCTCGGGATCAAAGCCGCCCTCGCTCGCGCTGCATCAACGAGGACCGAGCCATGAACGAGGCGATCGAGCGCATCAGGCAGGCTCTCGCCATGTCGGACGCGGGCTACGACGTCGGCCTGCGCATCGAGGACGTCGCGATCCTACTTCGGGAATACGACCGGCTAAGCCGCGAAGACGCGGCATCAACGCGAGAGGAGGCGTGAACATGTTCAAGACGATCGCCAGCGAGGGCGCATTCCTCAAGCGTGAACAGCTCTATCGCGAGATCGGCAAGGTATCCGACCCAGTGCTGCGGTCGAACCTGGAGCACACCTACTCCAAGCTGTTCATGTTCTTGGAGGAGGACATCGCGCGGGCGCTCAAGATGGCCGCCCGTAACCCGTACACGAATAATGGGATGTAGCTCAGATGGTAGAGCGCCTGACTGTTAATCAGGTGGTCGCAGGTTCGAGCCCTGCCGTCCCAGCCATTCGCGCTGGCACAGGATCAACGCGATGAGCGCCGAACGGCTGATATTGCCCCCGTGCCTTGAGCCGGGAAATTGGTGCTGGAGATGCGGGAAGCTGGGCGAGCTGAAGTGCGTCGAATACGTCGGCTGGCTCTGTGCGCCGTGCCGCAAACCGGAGAAGCAGCGTGAGGATTGAGCCGCACCATCTCGACGGAATGGCCGCTCTGACGGCAGCCGAATCCACGCCCCTCCGCAAGCAAAAGGGCGAGCGGGACACAGAGTTCGTGAAGCGGATCGTCTGCGCGTACATGAACGCCAGCATGCTCATAGCCGGCATGGAGGTGCTCGCCGCTCACGCTGACCACAGGTCTCAAAAACAGGAGCAGACATGAGACACGCCCGCACTGATTACGACCGCATCCAGGACCCGGCCGGCATCATCCCGGAGGATGAGCCTGTGTTCCTGATCCGCGGCCAGGACAAGACCGCCGCCGACACGGTGCGCTTCTGGGCGGCCGAGGCGAAGCGCGCGGGCGCCGGTCAGACCATCATAGACCTAGCACTGGAGCAGGCCGACCGAATGGAGGAATGGGCCAAGCACAAGGTGCCTGACCTGCCGGCGGATGGCACTGAACAGTCGTCAGCGGACTAGGAGGACGCCTTGCGCTCACGCCGCTTCAGCTCTCGCTCTACGGCCTCACGGATGAAGTCGGCGCGCTTCTCGCCTTCGTCCAGCGTGTCGTCGATGCGCTCAAGCGTCCCCTCCGGGAACCGGGCGGGGATTTGCTCATGATTGATGCGGGGGCGACCTCTGACCATGGGCAAAGAATAGATGATATCACGAATTATTACAAGACCTCTTTTTTCAGATATCACCTATTGACCCCATGGGAATATCTGATATCATCTAATCATCAACAACGGAGCTACAACATGACCGCCCAAGAGACCCTGGCCCGCCTCGCCGCCCGCACCGCCCTCTCCAACCGCCGCAAGGCGGAATACCGGGCTGCCGAGGCCCGCGCCACCACCGCCCTCGACGCTTACTGGGCCGGCTCGGCCACCGCTTCCGTCCTCCGCGACTACCAAGCTGGTCGCGTCACCACCATCAAAGCGGGGCGCTAATGCCTCGCTGGCGGATCGGAGCCGAAAACGGCGGCGGTGGGTTCAATATCTACTGCGGCGACACGCTCGTCGGCCACACGGCCGAGGTTTCGGCCGCCAACGTGCCTCGCTACGGCGGGCCAGTGACAGCAGAGCAGGCCAAGGCAAACGCCATGCTGATCGTCGAAGCGGTGAACGAGAAGCTGGCTCGCACTGACAGCAGCAGACCGAAGGAGGGGTGAATGGCGACCTACAAACAGATCGTCGAGGGGCTACAGCTCCTCGCGACATGCGATCCAGGCGGCGCAGAGACGCACAACGTCGATGCGGAGCACGACATCATTTACGCCGGACCCGACATCAGCGAAGTGAGCGATGCAGTTGCGGCCCGGCTAGAAGCCATCGGCTGGCATCGCACCGACGCCGACCGCTGGGGCATTTACACCTGACGTGCAGGTATCAATAGGAAGCGCGAGCGATGTACCAGCCAAGGGCCAAATGGATTGAGGACGGCGACTGCCTCCACCTGATGTGGGGGCACATCAAAGTCGGCGAGGTTTCGATGGGCGGGAACGGCAGTTGGTATGGCTACTACAAGGCCGACAACAGCAGCGAGCGGTTCACATCGCTCAAGGACTTCCCGGCTATCGACCTAGCCCAACGCGAGGTGGAGCGCGCACTAGCCCGTGCCGCCGAACCACGCTGACATCACATCCATGCGAGAGGGCTGACATGACCTTGGACGAAGCACTGGCGGTCCATCGTTACCTGGAGCACCGCCCTCCTGGCGACCGCACTTGGGCGGAGAATGCTGCATTCAAAATCGCGTGGGACACGATCTGTCACTTTGCCAAGGGGGCCATTGAGCGAGAGGCGCAGTCACGATGACACACTGGACGAAGGGGCTGCCGCCGGGCAGCTACTACGACGGCATGACGGAAGACTACGAGGCCACGCTGACGGTCGCGGGCGGCTGGTGGCATCGGCGCAGAACGCCGGAAGAACGTGCGGCCTATATCAACGCCAAGGCGAGCCGCGCAGGCGGTGACAAGGAACAAACCCGATGACGAGGTGCATGCTGGCCTCCCTAATCGAGCGCGAGCTTCTGACCCAGGAAGTCGTTGCGCGTGCGATGACGGCATTCCGCGCCGAACTCGATAAGCGAGATCAAATTGCGAACCTCAGTGGCGGTGAGAAACAGGACGGAGGCACGAGTGGCCGTCCAGGACGTGCCGGAGTGGGCGCTTGATCGGGCGGTGCGGAAGTGGACCGCTCGCGGTTATCGCCTCCTGACCGTCCGCCAGTCATAAGCGAGGAACGCGACGTGTCGAAGAAAGACGATCTGATCGCCAAGCTGTTGGAGATTGCTGACGGCGGCGGCGAAGACCACCGGCAGGTCTGCCAAGACGCAGCCGACACGATCATTGGCGTTATGTCCGCGGTGGCAAAGCTGAAGGCGGAAATAGAGCGGTTGAAAACCTCGCTTGCCTTGGCCGGGCTCGAACACGAATGTCCAGTCTGCGGGTCGCGCATTGGATCGTGCGATCCCGGAATGCCACCCTGCCCCGTAGCCGACGCGCGGCGGTGATGGGCAATCACACAAAATGGAGGGTTAGATGGACCACGGCGGAACACCCCGAGACCCGCTGCCCGCGGCGAGGATGATGGCGGACGTGCTCAAGGCCGAGCTTGGCGTTCAGGCCGAGGCTGAAGTGATCGTGGCCATGTTTCGGAAGCGCTGGCAGACGCTCTCGAACCTTGCTCACAGCATTCACAATGCGATTGAGTGGGAGGCGACGCACCTCCGCCGCGAGATCCCGCAGCCCGACTTTGCACAGCATCAGATTTAAATGAGGAGTGGGTTCGATGAACGACTGGATGCCGCTTCTTGTTATCGTTGCGCTATTCGCGCCAGTGCTTATTGCAGCAGCATTGCTGATCTTGGATCGGCGACGCGAGCTGAGGGC
>DASPJU010000777.1:0-3722 GCA_035628475.1 Salinarimonas sp.
CATGGTGACGCCGAAGAGGCGGTTCATGCGGGCCATGGTGATGGGATTGTGGGTGATCACGACAAAGCGCGTCTCGGTCGCGCCCGCCATCTCGTCGAGGAGGTCGCAATAGCGCTCCACGTTGGCGTCGTCGAGGGGCGCGTCCACCTCGTCTAGGACGCAGATGGGCGAGGGATTCGTCAGGAAGACCGCGAAGATCAGCGCCGTCGCGGTCAGCGCCTGCTCGCCGCCCGAGAGCAGCGTCATGGTCTGCGGCTTCTTGCCGGGCGGACGGGCCAGGATCTCGAGGCCCGCCTCCAGGGGGTCCTCGGCGTCGACCAGGGTCAGCTCCGCGGTGCCGCCCCCGAAAAGCGTCGTGAAGAGCTGCTTGAAATGGCCGTTGACCAGATCGAAGGCGGCGAGCAGGCGCTCGCGGCCCTCGCGGTTGAGGCTCTGGACCGCGCCGCGCAGGCGCCGGATCGCCTCGACGAGGTCGTCGCGCTCGGCGCCCAGCGTGCCGCGCCGGGTCTCGATCTCGGCGAGCTCGTCCTCGGCGCGCAGGTTGACGCCGCCCAGGCGCTCGCGGTCGAATTTCAGCGCCGACAGCCGGGCCTCCACGTCGCCGGGCTGGGGCAGAGGGGCATCCGGAGGGAGGTCGGCCAGGCGGTGCAGCTCGGCGGGGCTCGCGTCGAGCGTCTCGGCGATGGAGCGGGCCATCTCGGCCATCCGGGCGGCCTGTGCCTCACGGCGGGCCTCGGCTGCCGCGAGCGCCGCGCGGGCCTCGCCCATGGCCTCCAGCGCCGCCCGTGCGCGGCGGTCGGCCTCGGTGAGCGCGATCTCGGCCTCGCTCAAGGCGCCGGCGCTCGCCCGGGCATCGGCCTCGGCGGCGTCGATGCGCGCCTGGAGCGCGCGCCGGCGCTGGACGAAGTCGTCGGGGGCCTCGGCCAGGGTCTCCCGCTCCTCGTGCAGTCGCTCCAGGCGCTCCTCGAGTTCCGTGAGCGCGTCGGCGGCGCGTGCGGCGCGCTCCGACCAGAGGCGGATCTCGCCCGCCACAGCGCCGGCGCGGCGCGCCGCGGCCTCGGTCTCCCGCCGCAGGTCCGACAAGGCCGCGCGGGCCTCAGCAGCGGCGGCGCGCCGCGCGGTCTCCTCGCCGCGGGCCGTGGCGAGGCGCTCCTCCAGCCCAGCGACATCGGCCAGCTCCTCCAGGGCCTCGGCGGCGGCGTCGGCCAGCTCTCGGGCCTCCGCCTCGCCGGCGCGCACGCGGGCGATCGCCTCGGCGAGGCCCGACCGGCGGGCGGCGGCCTCCGCGGCGCGGCGCTCGGCGGCGCCGGCCCGATCGCGCGCGGCGTCGAGCGTCCGGCGAGCGTGGCGCGCCGCCTCGACGGCTGCGGCCTCGGCCTCGGCGGCTGCCCGAGCGGCGACGGCGGCCGCGTCCGCGGCCGCGCGCCTCTCCTCGGCGACGGCGCGGGCCGCCTCGGCCTGGTCCTCCAGCCCGGCGAGGCGGTTGCGCTCGGCCAGACGCACGGCGGCCGGGGAGGGAGCGTCCGCGGCGGCGTGGAGCCCGTCCCAGCGCCATAGGTCACCCTCGCGGCTCACCAGGCGCTGACCTGGATGGAGGAGCGGCTGCAGCCGCGGGCCGGCCGCGCGGTCCACGAGTCCCACCTGGGCTAGGCGCCGCGCGAGCGCGGGCGGCGCCTCCACATACCCGCCGAGCGGCTGCGCGCCGTCGGGCAGCGCCGGATCCCAGCGGGCGTCGCCGGGCGGCGTCCAGCGCCGCGGCGCCGTCCCGTCGAGGGAGGCCTGGAGGTCGTCCCCCAGCGCCGCGCCGAGCGCCGCCTCGAAGCCCGCCGCGACCTGGATCGCGTCGAGGACGGGGGCATGGCGGCCGGACGCGGCCGGGGCCAGGAGCCTGGCGAGGGTGCGGGCCTCCGTCTCGAGGCGCCCCGCCAGGCCCTCGGCCTGGGCGAGCGGCCCGCGCGCCCGGGCCTCCCCGTCGCGCGCGCGGGCCAGCGTCTCGCGCGCCTCGCTTGCGCGCTCCTCGGCCGCGAGCGCGGCCTCCTGCGCGTCCTCCAGGCCCGCCCTGATGTCCCCGACGGGCTCGGCCTCGGCGTCCAGGGCGGCGAGCCGGCGCTCGAGATCGGCGCGCTCGGCGGCCAGGCGCGCCGCCCGCTCGATCTGCTCGCGCCGGGCCCGCTCGCCGGCAGCGCGTCGGGCGGTGGCGTCCGCGGCCTCGGCCTGGAGGGCGGCCAGCGTCCTCGCGGCCTCGGCCAGCGCGCCTTCCGCGGCCTCCAGGCGCTCCTGCGCCTCCTCCCGCTCAGGTCCCGCGTCGTCGCTCCGGGTCGCGAGCTCGGCCGCCTCGGCCCGCAGCCGGTCGAGCGTCGCGGCCGCGTCAGTCCCGGCAGCCCGCTGACGCGCCAGGTCGCGCTGCCCCTCGACGGCCTGGCGATCGAGATCCGCGAGGCGCTCCCGGGCGCGGCGCTCGTCGCCGTCGAGGGCCGCTCGGGCCATGATCAGGCGCTGGAGCGCGTCCGCGGCCTCGGCGCGCGCCTTGCGCAGGCTCGGCAGCGCATGCGACCCGATGGCATGGAGGCGGGCGGCGTCCGCCTGCTCCGCGGTTCGGCGGGCCACCGCCTCCGCGGCCGCCGCGTGCTCGGCCTCGGCAGCCGCGAGCCCTGCGCGCGCGCCCGACCATCCGACGAGGAGCAGCGTCGCCTCGAGCCGCCGGATCTCCGCCGAGACGGCGCGATAGCGCGCGGCCTGGCGGGCCTGACGGCGCAGGCTCTCCACCTGGGCGTCGAGGCCGGTGAGCACGTCCTCGACCCGCACGAGATTGTCCTCCGCCGCCTTGAGGCGCAGCTCCGCCTCGTGGCGACGGGCGTGCAGCCCCGCGATGCCGGCGGCGTCCTCCAGGATGCGCCGGCGCGCCTGGGGCTTGGCCGCGATGATCTCGCTGATCTGGCCCTGCCGCACCAGGGCCGCCGAGCGCGCGCCCGTCGCGGCGTCGGCGAAGAGGAGCTGGACGTCGCGGGCCCGCACCTCGCGGCCATTGATGCGGTAGGTGGAACCTTCCCCGCGCTCGATGCGCCGGGAGATCTCCAGCACGTCCGCGTCGTTGAAGCCCGCGGGCGCCGCGCGGGCGCCATTGTCGGCGGTGAGCGTCACCTCGGCCATGTTGCGGGCGGGGCGCCCGCCGGAGCCGGAGAAGATCACGTCGTCCATGCCCGACGCCCGCATGGACTTGTAGGAGCTTTCGCCCATGACCCAGCGCAGGGCCTCGACGAGGTTCGACTTGCCGCAGCCGTTCGGCCCGATGATCCCGGTCAGCCCGGGCTCGATCGGCACGTCGGTGGGTTCGACGAAGGTCTTGAACCCGACGATGCGCAGGCGCGTGAGCTTCATGGGCGGATCCACCCTCTCCCGGACAGGAGAGGGGACGGGAGTGAGGGATCGCACGGGAAGAGTCGCACGGCCTCGCGGCTTGTCCACCCCCTCATGCCGAGGTGCTCGGCGCAGCTGAGCCTCGAAGCACGCAGGATGCCTGCCACAGCCCTCAGGAGATCCGGGGACGCGCCGTTCGAGGCCCGCCGACGCGGGCACCTCAGGACGAGGCGGGAGAGTGGGATGAGAGGGTGGGAGCGAACCTCCCGGGCGCCCCCCTCACCCCCGACCCCTCTCCCATCCGGGAGAGGTGAGATGCTCTCCTCACCCCAGCAGCGGGGCGATGACCTTCTCCAGCTCGGCGA
>DASPJU010000778.1:0-3494 GCA_035628475.1 Salinarimonas sp.
CTGCACGAGCTCGACGGCGGGCGCATCCTCATCGACGGGCAGGACGTGGCGGCGGTGACGCAGGATTCCTTGCGCCAGGCCATCGCGGTGGTGACGCAGGACACCTCGCTCCTGCACCGCTCGATCCGCGATAACATCGCCTATGGCCGCATGGAGGCCGACCAGCCGTCCGTGGAGCGCGCGGCGCGCCTGGCGCACGCCCACGGCTTCATCCAGGACCTCACCGACGACCGCGACCGGCGCGGCTACGAGGCGCGCGTCGGCGAGCGGGGCGTGAAGCTGTCGGGCGGCCAGCGCCAGCGCATCGCCATCGCCCGGGTGATCCTGAAGGACGCGCCCATCCTGGTCCTCGACGAGGCGACATCGGCGCTCGATTCCGAGGTCGAGGCCGCGATCCAGGAATCCCTCGAGACCCTGATGGAGGGCAAGACCGTGCTCGCCATCGCCCACCGCCTCTCCACCATCGCGGCGCTCGATCGCCTGATCGTCCTCGACCGCGGCGCCATCGTCGAGGAGGGCACCCACGACGAACTGCTCGCGCGGGGCGGGGTCTATGCCCGCCTGTGGCGCCGGCAGTCGGGCGGGTTCCTGAAGGACGGCGAGGAGAAGGCGGCGGAGGCGGCGGAGTGAGGGGCCCTCCCCTCTCCCGCCCGGGAGAGGGGAGCCCGTGCAGCGCACTGCGCCGCCGTCACGCCTCCCCTGCGCTCCCCGGGGTGCCCCCGTCCCGCGTTCCGCGCTACACCCGTCCCATGTCCCCGGACCCCTCCCCCTGGCGCGACGAGGCGCGCGAGACCCTGCGCCTGTCGTGGCCGATGGTGCTCACCAACGTGGCCCAGCACGGGCTCAACACCATCGACGTGGTGCTGCTGGGCTGGCTCTCGGCCAACGCGCTCGCGGCCGGCGCCCTGGCGCACAGCCTGCATTTCGCGGTGATGATCTTCGGCATCGGCCTCGTGACCGCGACCGCGCCCATGGTGGCGCAGGAGATCGGGGCGCGGCGCCATTCCGTGCGCGAGGTGCGCCGCACGATCCGCCAGGGGTTCTGGCTCGCCGCCGCCTATTCGGTCCCCGCCTGGGCGGTGCTGTGGCAGGGCGAGGCGATCCTGCTGGCGCTCGGCCAGGAGCCCGCCCTCGCGGCGCAGGCGGGCGCCTATGTGCGGGCCCTGCAATGGGGGCTCCTGCCCTTCTTGGTCTATCTGGTGCTGCGCACCTTCGTGGCGGCGCTCGGCCGGCCGGGGCTGGCGCTCGCGGCCTGCGCGCTGGCGCTGCCGCTCAACGCGGTGCTGGCCTGGGCGCTGATCTTCGGCCGGCTCGGCCTGCCGGCGCTGGGCATGACGGGGGCGGGCGTCGCGACCTCCATCGTGAGCGTGTTCATGGCCGTGGTGCTGGCGGTTCTCATCAGGGCCGACCGGCGGCTGCGGCGCTACCATATCCTGGGCCGCTTCTGGCGCGCGGACGCGCCGCGCTTCCGGCGCCTGCTGCGGCTCGGCCTGCCCATCGGCGCCACGCTCGCCTTCGAGGTCACGATCTTCAACGCGGCGGCCCTCGTCATGGGCACGATCGGCGCCGCCGAGCTCGCGGCCCACGCCATCGCGCTCCAGATCGCGGCCCTCGCCTTCATGGTGCCCATGGGCCTGTCGCAGGCGGCCACGATCCGGGTCGGCCAGGCGGTCGGGCGGGCGGATGCTCCGGGCGTGGCGCGGGCAGGCTGGACGGCCTTCGCCATGGGCACGGGCTTCATGGGCCTGACCGCGCTGCTCATGCTGGCCGCGCCGGGAGCGCTGGTCGGCCTGTTCCTCGACGCGCGCGATCCGGCCAACACGGCCGTTCTCGGCCACGCCGTGACCTTCCTGCTCTTCGCGGCCCTGTTCCAGGTCGTGGACGGGGCGCAAGCCGTGGGTGCCGGCATGCTGCGGGGCTTGGGCGACACCCGCGTCCCCATGCTCTACGCGGCCTTCGGCTATTGGGGCGTGGGCGCGCCGCTCGGCGTGGCGCTCGCCTACGGCACGGCGCTGCGCGGCAGCGGGGTATGGATCGGGCTCGCCACGGGGCTCGCCGTCGTGTCGCTCCTGATGCTGGCGCGCTGGATGCGCCGCACCGATCTGGGCCTTCTCGAGCACCGGCTGGCGCCCGCCGCGTAGGGCTTTCTCACGCCCCGATCTCCAGGATCACGCCCTCTTGCGGCCGCAGCGCCACGCGAGGCCCCGCCTCCTCCCCCTCCCGGTCGAGATGGGTGGACAGGAGCACGCGGGCGCCCGCGCCGATCCCGGCCCGCGCCGGGGCGTCGCCGAGATTGAGCGCCACCGCGAGACGCTCGCTCCCGTGCCCGCGCCGATAGGCCAGCACCGCCCCCTCGGCCTCGATCGGCGCGTAGTCCCCGATCGCGAGGGCCGGGCGGGCCCGGCGCAGCGCGATCAGGCGGCGATGGAGCGCGAGGATGGAGGCCGGGTCCGCCGCCTGGCCCGCGACGTTGCGGGTCGCGTGGTCGGGGTTCAGGGGCAGCCAGGGCTCGGCCGGGGTGAAGCCCCCGTTGCGGCTCCCGTCCCAGGGCATGGGCGTGCGCACGGGGTCGCGCCCGAGGCCCCGGCCGGGCTCGTTGCGCTCCCAGGGGTCCTGGACCCGGTCGGGCGGGATCTCGACCCGGCCGATGCCGATCTCGTCGCCATAATAGAGCGTCGGCGTGCCGCGAAGCGTCAGGAGCAGCATGGCGGCCACGCGGGCCCCCGCCTCGCCCACGCGCGCCGCGATGCGCGGCCGGTCGTGGTTGCCCAGCACCCAGTTGGGCCAGCCGCCGGGCGGCAGCGCCGCCTCGTAGGCGCGCACCACCCGGTCGATGGCGCGTGCGTCCCACGGGGTCTCGAGGAGGGCGAAGTTGAAGGGCAGGTGCGCCCCCTCGCCGTCGCGGCCGTAATAGGTCATCAGCCGCTCCAGGGGCAGGTAGATCTCGCCGATCAGCACCCGATCCGGGTAGGCGTCGAGGACGCGCCGCATCGCCGCGATGACCTCGTGCACCTCCGGCTGGTCGGCGGAATGGAGTTGCAGGAGGCGCGCGGACTCCGGTCCGCCCGGCCGCCAGTCGGGGTTGGGCGGGTTGTCGCGAAGCAGCCTGTCCTTGATCAGGAGCCAGATCACGTCGACCCGGAATCCGTCGACGCCGCGCTCCAGCCAGAAGCGCAGCGCGTCGAGCATGGCGGCGCGAACCTCCGGGTTGCGCCAGTCGAGGTCGGGCTGCTCCCGCAGAAAGCTGTGCAGGTAGTACTGGCCCGTCGCCCGGTCATAGGTCCAGGACGGGCCGCCGAAATGGGAGATCCAGTTGTTGGGCGGCGAGCCGTCGGGCTTGGGGTCGCGCCAGACGTACCAGTCGCGCCTGGGATTGTCCCGGCTGGAGCGGGACTCGACGAACCAGGGGTGCTGGTCCGAGGAGTGGTTAGGGACATAGTCGAGGAGCACCTTGATGCCGCGGCGGTGACACTCCTCGATCAGACGGTCAAAGG
>DASPJU010000779.1:0-12056 GCA_035628475.1 Salinarimonas sp.
CCGCGTCGAGCGCTTGGGCGAGCAGGCCCTCGCGCAGGCTGGGGCTGGTGTCGACGTCGATCTCGAGGGTCACGTGCGGGTGCAGCCCGTGCAGGCGCTCCACGAGGCGCGACAGCCAGGTGTGGACGATGGTCTCCGACACCCCGAGCCGCACCACCCCCTGCACGGCGTGGGGCGAGCCCACCACGCTCACGATCTCGGCCTTGAGGGCCAGGATCCGCTCGGCATAGCCCAGGAGCTCGCGGCCCTTCGGGGTCAGCGCCGTGCCCCGCGGACCCCGGTCGAAGAGGGCGACGCCGAGCGCCGCCTCGAGGCCGGCGATGCGGTTCGAGATCGACGGCTGAGTGGTGTTGAGCTTCTCGGCCGCGGCCCGGAAGCCGCCGAGCCGCGCGACCCAGAGGAAGGTCTCGAGCTCCTTCAGGTCCGGCATGTCGTCCCCCCGTCCGCGCCGGGCGCCCGAGCGGTCCCGAAAAATATATCGACGATTTGTCGATGAAACGTTGACATGCCCTGGAGCCGGCGTAGGATCAAGCCTAACCGAAAGCGGCAAAGATCCAGAGGGGACAGCCGTGCACCGATCGATCGAGACCAGGACCTGCGTCCGCGGTCGGGAGGGCGTGCCATGCGCGTCGCCCTAGACCGACTGTACCTCTTCGCCGGCTATCTGGCCGGCCTCTTCCTCCTCGCCATCTTCGGCTTGATGCTCGCCCTCTCGGCGGGCCGGCAGATCGGCTGGAACATCCCGGCCGGCGACGATTTCGTGTCCTGGTGCATGGCGGCCTGCGCCTTTCTGGGGCTCGCCCACACGTTCAAGTCCGGCGAGATGATCCGCGTCGAGCTCGTCTATGACAAGCTGAAGGGACGCGCCCGCCACGCCATCGAGATCGTCTGCCTCGTCGCGGGCCTCGCGCTGGTGGGCACATTCGCCTTCTACGCGGTGCGCCTCACCTACGACTCGTACCGCTTCAACGACCTCGCCCAGGGCGTCGTTGCGGTGCCGCTCTGGATCCCGCAGACGGGCTACGCGGCGGGCCTCGTGATCCTCGCGATCGCCTTCGCGGACGAGCTCGCCCGCGTCCTGCGCGGCCTTAAGCCGACCTATGAGAAGCCGCCGCCCCAGACCGCCGACGAGGTCGTCGAGCGCGCCCTGCAGAGCGGAGTCTAGGCCCATGGATCTCATCGCCATCGCCGGCCTCCTGCTCGTCGTGCTGCTCCTGTTCCTGGGCACGGGCGTCTGGATCGCGGTGAGCCTCCTCGCGGTCGGGTTCGTGGGCATGCAGTTCGCCCCCGTGCCCTCCTCGGGCTACGTGCTCGCGACCACCATCTGGGGCAACTCCGCCTCCTGGACGCTCGCGGCGCTGCCGCTCTTCATCTGGATGGGCGAGATCCTGTTCCGCACGCGCCTCTCCGAGGAGATGTTCCGGGGCCTCGCCCCCTGGCTCAACTGGCTGCCAGGCCGGCTCATGCACGTGAACGTTCTGGCGTGCGGCATCTTCGGATCGGTCTCGGGCTCGTCCGCCGCCACCTGCGCCACGGTGGCCAAGATCGCCCTGCCGGAGCTGAAAAAACGCGGCTACGACGAGACCGTGAGCCTCGGCTCGCTCGCCGGCGCCGGCACGCTCGGCATCCTCATCCCGCCCTCCATCATGATGGTGGTCTACGCGGTCGCGGCGGACGTCTCGATCATCCAGGTGTTCCTGGCGGGCTTCATCCCCGGCATGCTCGTGATGGCGCTCTATTCGGGCTACATCGCGGTGTGGGCGCTGCTCAACCCCCACAAGATGCCCCCGCGCGAGCCCTCGATGCCCCTGCGCGAGAAGCTGCGCGAATCGGCCAACCTCATCCCCTGCCTGCTCCTCATCACCCTCGTCTTCGCCGTGCTGCTGGCCGGCTGGGCAACCGCCACCGAGTGCGCGGCCTGGGGGGCGCTGGGCTCGCTCGCCATCGCCTGGTGGTCGGGCTCGCTCACCCGGGAGAGCTTCTGGGCGAGCGTGATGGGCGCGACGCGGGTCACCTGCATGATCATGCTGATCCTGGCCGGCGCCTCGTTCCTGTCCACCGCCATGGCCTATACGGGCATCCCCAACGCGCTCGCGGCCTGGGTCAAGGCGATGGAGCTGTCGCCCCTCATGCTCATCGCGGCGCTGACGCTCATGTACATCCTGCTGGGCGCCGCGCTCGACGGCATCTCGATGATCGTGCTCACCACCGCCGTGGTGATCCCCATGGTGGCCCAGGCGGGCTTCGACCTGATCTGGTTCGGGATCTTCCTCGTCCTCGTCGTCGAGATGGCGGAGGTGTCGCCGCCCGTCGGCTTCAACCTCTTCGTCCTCCAGACCATGAGCGGCAAGGATTCCAACACGGTGGCGCTCGCGGCCCTGCCTTTCTTCTTCCTTCTCGTCGCGGCGGTCGCCATCATCACCCTGTTTCCGGGGCTCGTCATGTGGCTGCCCCGTCTTGTCTTCCCCGCATGACCACGAACATAAGGGAGGTTGGTCGATGCAGACGCTGTCACGCCGTTATCTGATGGGCGCCGGTCTGGCGCTGGGCCTGGGGCTGTCCGCCCCCGCGCTCGCTCAGACGAAGTGGAACCTGCCCGGCGCCTACGGGCCGGCGAACTTCCACACCCAGAACCTCGTCCAGTTCGCCGAGGACGTGAAGAAGGCCACCAACGGGGCCCTCGACATCACGGTCCACGGCAACGCCTCGCTGTTCAAGGCGACCGAGATCAAGCGCGCGGTCCAGACGGGCCAGGCCCAGGCCGGCGAGGTGCTGATCTCGCTGCACGAGAACGAGGACGCCGTCTTCGGCCTCGACGTGGTGCCCTTCCTGGTCTCGAACTTCGCCGATGCCCGCAAGCTCTGGCAGGCCTCCAAGCCCGCCATCGAGAAGCGCCTCGCCGCGCAGGGCCTGCAGGTCCTCTACGGCGTCGCCTGGCCGCCCCAGGGCATCTACGCCAAGAAGGACATCAACACGCTCGAGGACCTGCGCGGCGCCAAGTGGCGCGCCTACAATGTCGGCACGTCGCGCATCGGCGAGATCGTGGGCGCCCAGTCCGTCACCGTGCAGGCCGCCGAGCTGCCGCAGGCGCTCGCCACGGGCGTGGTCAACGCCTTCATGACCTCGGGCGCCACGGGCGTGGATTCCAAGGTCTGGGAGACCATGACCCACTATTACGACACCCAGGCCTGGATCCCGAAGAACGTGGTCTTCGTGAACAAGGCCGCCTTCGACGCCCTGCCGGCGGCCCAGAAGGAGGCGCTGACCAAGGCCGCCGCGGCGGCCGAGGAGCGCGGCTGGACGATGGCCGAGGCTGCGACCCAGTCCTCCATCGCGACGCTCAAGGAGCGCGGCATGAAGGTGCTGGAGCCGAGCCCCGCGCTTCGCGACGGCCTCAAGAAGATCGGCGACCAGCTCACCCAGGACTGGATCAAGCGCGCCGGCGCCGACGGCCAGGCCGTGATCGACGCCTACCGCAAGATGTAAGACGGATCCGTCCATCCGCGGAGGATCACGCCGGGCCCGTGAGGGCCCGGCGTGCCCGATTCAAGGCACGAGAAGGGGGACGCATGCCGCCCGATGAGAGCCCCGAGGGTCTCGGACCGATCGTCTCGTCCGGCCATCTGGCCTCGGGCGCCGTGCCCGCGCTGTCCGAGTTCGAGTTCGGCATGATCCTCGTGAGCCACGCCTTCCAGCGCTGGATGGTGCGCTGCATGGCCTCCGCCGGGCTGCCCGACGCCTCTGCCCTCGACGTGCTGGTGATCCACAACGTCAACCACAGGGCCAAGCCCAAGCGGCTGGCCGACATCTGCCTCGTCCTCAACATCGAGGACACGCACCTCGTCTCCTATTCCCTCAAGAAGCTGGAGGCGGCGGGCCTCGTGGCCTCGGGGCGGCTCGGCAAGGAGAAGGTGGTGGAGATCACCCCCGAGGGCCGGGCCGTGTGCCTGAAATACCGCGAGATCCGCGAGACGCTGCTCACCCGGCCCCTCGCCGCCACGGGCCTCGACCCCGCCCACCTGTCCGAGATCGCCGCCATGATGCGGGCGCTGTCGGGGCACTACGACCAGGCGGCGCGGGCGGCGGCGTCGCTGTAGCCGCCGGCCCGCTCAGGCCGCGATCTCTTCGACCCCGATCACGAGCCGCCGCCCGAGCGCCGCGAGCGCGGCCTGGAGCGGGGCCAGCTTCGTCGGATGCATGGGGTCGAGGATGCGTCTGACCTCCTTCTCGTCCTTCCCGATCCGCCGGGCGAGCTCGATCTTCGAGATCCGCGCATCGCGGAACGCCTCCAGGATGGCGAGCTTCGCCGCGATCTCGGGCGCGACCGTGACCGACACGAGGCCCTCGACGCAGGGGCTCGCCGCCGGGAGGGAGCGCCCCTCCGCGAGGTAGGTCAGCAGCGCGAGGCCGAGCGCCTCGGCCGCCATGTCGCGCGCGTCCGCTGCGTCGTCCCCCTGGCTGATCGCCTCGGGAACGTCGGGGAAGGTCACGACAAGGCCGGCCTCGTCGCCGGGTTCCAGCAGGGCGGGATATTGATAGGTCCGCATGGACTCTCCCGGATCAGGCGAGGTCGAGGGCCTTCATGATCTTGCGCGCCGTCTTCGGATCGATGTCGCGGGACGGGAGCGTCGTCCAGCGGCCGTTGGAGACCCGGACCACGGCGTGCCCTCCCTTGCCGCGCCCCTTGAGCACGCTCACGGTCAGCCCCCGTCGCGCGGCCTCCTCCCGCACCACGGCGATGAAGCGGTCGCGCTTGGTCATCCGTGCCCTCCGACGCAGTCTCGGTCAAAATTGTCCGATATGCAAGGGCTCCCTCCGACCTCCGCCGCATTCCCTCCCGCGTCGCCTTGCGATACCACGGACATCGACCGTGATTTGCCGAGGAGCCCGCCCATGACCGCCTCCCACCCCGTCGCCGACTGGCTCAGCGACAAGCAGGGGGCGATGCTGGCGCTCCTCGAGGAGCTCGTGAACCAGGATTCCGGCTCCTACGACAAAGCGGGGGTCGACGCGGTGGGCGAGCGCCTGCGCCGCTTCCTCAACGAGCAGGGCATCCCGACCGTGACCCTGCCGAACGAGGGCTACGGCGACGTGCTGAAGGCCCAGGTGGCGGGCGGAGGCGGCTCCAACAAGCCCATCGTCCTCATGGGCCATCGCGACACCGTCTTTCCTCAAGGGGAAGCGGCGCGCCGGCCCTTCCGGATCGAGAACGGGCGCGCCTACGGACCGGGCGTCTGCGACATGAAGGGCGGCCTCGTGCTCAACGCCTTCGTGCTCGCGGGGTACAACGCCTGCGGCGGCGCGCCGGCGCCGCTCGTGGGGCTGTTCACCTCCGACGAGGAGATCGGCTCGCCGGCCTGCCGGCCCATCATCGAGGACACGGCCCGCGAGGCGCGCGCGGTGTTCAATTCCGAGCCCGGCCGCCCCTCGGGCAACGTGGTGACGGGCCGCAAGGGCGGCGTGTTCTTCGTGATCGAGGCCTTCGGCAAGGCCGCGCATTCGGGCGGCAACTGGGCCGAGGGGCGCTCCGCCATCCTGGAGCTCGCCCATAAGACCGTCGCGCTCCAGGAGCTGGTCGACCTCGATCGCGGCGTCACGGTCAATGTGGGCCTCGTGAGCGGGGGCCAGTCGGTCAACACCGTGGCGCCGCGAGCCGAGATCTCGGTCGACCTGCGCTACGTGACCCCGGACGACCGCGCCGCCGCCCTGGCCCGCATCGAGGCGATCGTGGCCGCCTCCGCGGTGCCGGGCGTCACGGCCCGGATGACGATCAAGGGCGAGTTCAACCCGCTCGTCCAGGACGAGGGCGGACGCGCCCTGTTCGACGCCTACCGCGCCGCCATGGCGACGGTCGGGCTCGCCGTCGAGGGCGAGTTCGCGGGGGGCTGCGCCGATTCCGGGTTCACGGCGAGCGTGGGCTGCCCCACCATCTGCGCCGTGGGCCCCGTGGGCGGCAACGCCCACTCCCCCGAGGAATGGCTCGCCGTCGACAGCCTCGTCCCCCGCGCGCAGGGCATGGCGCTCGCCATCGCCGGTCTGAGGTGAGGCCTCCCTTCCTCAGGCCCATTCGCCCGCGCGCATGACCGGCTCGGCGGCCCCGTCGGCGGTGATGCCGTCCACGTCGACCCGGTCGGAGCCGATCATCCAGTCGATATGGATGAGGCTCGTATTGGCGCCGCGCCGGGCGAGCTCGTCGGCGCTCATGCCCGTGCCGCCGCGGATGCAGCTCACATAGGCCTGGCCCAGCGCGATGTGGCTCGCGGCGTTCTCGTCGAACAGGGTGTTGTAGAACAGGAGCCCCGAGCGCGAGATCGGCGACGAGAAGGGCACGAGCGCCACCTCGCCCAGCCGCGCCGCGCCCTCGTCGGTCTCCAGCACCTTGCGCAGCACCGCCTCGCCCGCGCGCGCCCTCGCCTCGACGATGCGTCCGCCCTCGAAGCGCACCGCGATGTCCTCGATGAGCGTGCCGCCATAGGAGAGCGGCTTGGTGGCCGACACCGTTCCCTCGACCCGCTCCTTGTGCGGGGTCGTGAACACCTCCTCCGTGGGGATGTTGGGATTGCAGGTGACCCCGTTCTGCGCCCGCGTCGAGCCGCCGAGCCATTCGTGCCCGTCCGAGAGGCCCACCGTCAGGTCGGTGCCGGGCCCCCGGAAGCGCAGGGCCGCGTAGGCCTTGTCGTTGAGGCGGCCGGCGCGGGCCTGGAGCTCGCGGTTATGCGCCTCCCAGGCCGCCACGGGGTCCTCGGCGTCGACGCGGGCCGAGGCGAAGATCGCGTCCCACAGGCGCGCGACCGCCGCCTCCTCGGGGAGGTCGGGGAACATGGCCCGGGCCCAGGCGGGGGTGGCATAGGGAACGATGGACCAGTTGATGTGGTAGCTCGTGATCAGGTCGAGGGCCGGACGATAGGCCTTGGACAGGGCGCGGTTGGCCCGCGAGACCTTGGCGGGGTCCTGGCCGGCGAGCAGCGAGGGGTTGTTGCCGCGCACCGCGAGCCGCGCCGCCCCCGACCGGTAGGCCGCCGCCATGCCCTCGTAGAGCCACTCGCCGGCCCGGTCGAAGCTCTCGTCGGGGGCGAAGCGGTAGCGCAGCAGGGTGCTCTCCTCGTCCTCGAACAGGGTGGTGACGAGGGAAGCGCCGGCGCGATAGGCGTGCTCGGTGATGAGGCGCACGAGGGGCAGCCCCTCGATCGGCGCCGTCATCACGACCTCCTGCCCGGGCCTCAGCCCCAGGCCCACCCGCACGGCGATCCGCGCCAGCCGGTCGAGCCGCGCCTCGTGCGAGCGGGAATCGAGCGGGGTGTGGACGGTCATGGGACTCTCCTGGGATCGTGCGTGGGCCCACAGCTAACCCGATCGGGCCGGGACGCAAAGCATCCGGTCGCCAGGGTCGACTGCATCGGCAACCGATGGCTGCGGAGAGGCGGACGCCCCGGCGGGAGGTTCCGGCCGTGATGCCGGCGCCCGCATGCAGGACGAAGGCTGCCCTTCGCCTTCCTTGCGCGGACGTGATGGGCCGCTTGTGTTGACGCCCGGGCCGTTTTCCCGCAGGCTCTTGATTCCATTCAAGAACGGGCTCTCCGGACGGGTCGTCCGCCGGAGGGCCCCGTTCTTTGGGCCGCAAGGACGCGCATGACGACGCCCAACCGCACCACCCATATCCGGCTCACCTCCCATCCCGAGCCCGGCACCTCGACCCATCGCTTTCCCCTGCGCTGGGGCGCGGGGAGCCCCAAGGAGCGCGGCCCGGTGATCGGCTCGGTGACGGCTCCCGGCGACCGCAACGTCATCGGCGCCCATGGTGGGGCCTACTCGCTCTACCGGGCGCTCGCGATCTCGGCCCGGGCCATGAGCCCCATGGCGCGCCCCGACCTCACCAACACCCACCCCACCGCCGGGATCGGGCCGCACCCGTCGTGGTTCGACCCGGACGCCATCGTCTCTCTCGACCCCTGGGGCCATCTCGTAGGGGAGGCCTTCGCGGACGAGATCGCGGCGGGCGTCGACATCCGCCCGACGATCGCGGTCACCAAGGCGCGGCTCAACCTGCCCGAAATCCTCGCCGCCATGGGGGCCCATCGCCTCGCTCCGGACGGGACGATCCTGCACGCGTCCGGCGACATCTCGGTCACCAAGGTGGCGGTCGACCCCGTCTGGCACCTACCGGGCGTCGCCAAGCGCTTCGGGGTCACGGAATCGGTCCTGCGGCGCACGCTGTTCGAGCAGACGGGGGGCATGTACCCTGAGCTCGTGACGCGCCCCGATATGAGCGTGTTCCTGCCCCCCATCGGCGGGGCGACCGTCTACATCATGGGCGAGGTGGCGGCGCTCACGGACGCGAAGCGCCGCATCGCCTGCCGGGTCCACGACGAATGCAACGGCTCCGACGTGTTCGGCTCCGACATCTGCACCTGCCGGCCCTATCTCATGCACGGCATCGAGGAATGCGTGCGGGAAGCCCAGGCCGGCGGCGCCGGCGTGATCGTCTACAACCGCAAGGAGGGGCGGGCGCTCGGCGAGGTCACGAAGTTCCTCGTCTACAACGCCCGCAAGCGCCAGGAGGGCGGCGACCAGGCCTCCACCTATTTCGAGCGCACCGAATGCGTGGCCGGCGTCCAGGACGCCCGCTTCCAGCAGCTCATGCCCGACGTGCTCCTCTGGCTCGGCATCCGCCGCATCGACCGGATGATGTCGATGTCGAACATGAAGTTCGACGCGCTGACCGCCGCCGGCATCGAGATCGTCGAGCGCGTGCCGATTCCTCCTGAGCTCGTGCCCCCCGACGCCTCGGTGGAGATCGAGGCCAAGAAGGCGGCGGGCTACTACACGCCGGAGGGGACGAGCGCGGACCTGACCGCCGTGAAGGGCCGCGACCTGGAGAAGTTCTAGCGCGCCTCCCCTCTCCCACGGGGAGAGCGGAGACCCGTTCGCCCTCCCTCCGGGGGGAGCCCCGACGACCCACGGAGCCAGCCTTGCCGCGCGACGCCTCTCCGCACGCCCTCCTCTCCGCCGCGGCCGTCCGCGAGCGAGCCCATGCCATGCTGGAGCTAGGCCTCGCGGGGCGCCTGTCCCACTTCACGGTCGACCTCGACCGGCTCGCCTCCTGCGCCGACGAAGTGATCGCCACGACGCGCGCGGCCTATCCCGACCTCGACATCCCCTTCCATGCCCGCTGGCGCCATTTCGCGGCGGGCGGGTTCGACCGCTGGGGCACGCTCATGCAGGCCGCGCCCTGGGGCGAGGACGGGCTCGCCATGGGGCGCGCGGCCTACGATCTCGCCATCGTCAGCGTGCTGCTGGACGCGGGCGCGGGCCCCGACTGGCGCTACCAGGAGGGCCGCACGGGCGAGGCCTATGCCCGCTCCGAGGGATTGGCGGTGGCGAGCTTCGACATGTTCATCGGCGGCGCCTTCTCGGACGACCCCGCCGATCCCTACCGCGCCGATGCCGCGGCGCTCGCCGCGCTCTCGGGGGACGATCTCGCGGCGGGGTTCCAGGCCGGACCGGGCAATCCGCTGGTGGGGCTCCAGGGCCGCGCGTCGCTCCTCAACCGCCTGGGACAGGTGGTGGCGGGCGATCCCGACACCTTCGGCCGGGGCGACGCCCCGCGGCCCGGCGGCCTGTTCGACGTCCTGGCGATCGAGGGCGTGGACGGCTCGCTGCCGGCGCCCCGCATCCTCGAGGCGCTGCTCGCCCATCTGGGGCCGATCTGGCCCGGGCGCCTCGTGGTAGACGGCGTGGACCTGGGCGATACCTGGCGCCATCCGCTGGCGCCCGGCGAGGGCGCGACGGCGGGGCTCGTGCCCTTCCACAAGCTCTCGCAATGGCTCGCCTATTCGCTCATCGAGCCCCTCGAATGGGTCGGCATCACGGTCACGGACGTCGACGGGCTGACGGGCCTGCCGGAATACCGCAACGGCGGCCTGCTGCTCGACGCGGGCGTGATCGCCCTCAAGGACCCGGCCGACGCCGATCGCGCCCACGAGGTCGGATCCCCTCTCGTGGTCGAGTGGAGGGCGCTCACGGTCGCGCTGCTCGACCGCCTCGCGGCTGTCGTGCGCGAGCGGCTCGGCATGGACGCCGCGTCGCTGCCGCTCGCCAAGGTGCTGGAGGGCGGCACCTGGGCCACGGGCCGCCGGCTCGCCCGCGAGCGCCGTCCCGGCGGCGCCCCGCCGCTCCAGGTGATCTCGGACGGGACGGTGTTCTGAGCGAACCATCGACCGGAGCGGGAGCGTCGAACCATCTGTCCATCTCGCCCCCGCAAGGGCGAGAGGGATCCCCGGCATTGTCCGCGTCCCTCTCCCCCCTTGCGGGGGAGATGCGCCGAAAGGGGCAGAGGGGGGTGCGCCGGTGCGGGGCATGGGCGCCGCGACGCTCTGGTCAGGTGATCGTCTTGCAGGACCCGCGGCGCGGCGCTGGCGCGCCGCACCCCCCTCTCCATCTCTCCCCCACAAGGGGGGAGAGCGATCACCGGCACGACCGGCCGAGACCGCTGGAGACCTGTCGGTGCGCGCAGTCCCGCATCCCTCTCCCCCCTTGTGGGGGAGATGCCCCGCAGGGGCAGAGGGGGGTGCGCCGGTGCGAAGCGCCGGCGCCGCGACGCTTCGGTCAAGCGAACGGCTGGCAGGACCGTAGGCGCGGCGCTGGCGCGCCGCACCCCCCTCTCCATCTCTCCCCCACAAGGGGGGAGGTGTCATCGGCATCGGCCGCGGCGACGGCTCTGTGCCGGTCGGGACGAGCGAAGGGGCAGAGGGCGAATTTCACGAGTGGGGTGTCGCGGCGGCGGCTGCGCGGATCGTCGGAGGTCCGTCGCGACGGCGCGGACGCTCTGCCCCGTCAGCGCCGATCCAGCAGGTCCGGCCGCCGCTCGCGCGTGATCCGCTCGGCCTCCTGGCGGCGCCAGCGGGCGATCGCGGCGTGGTTGCCCGAGAGCAGCACGTCCGGGATGGCGCGCCCCTCCCAGTCGCGGGGGCGGGTATAATGGGGATATTCGAGGAGCCCGGCCTCGAAGCTCTCCTCCGTGCCCGAGGCATCGGCGCCCATGACGCCGGGCAGCAGCCGAACGCAGGCATCGAGCAGCACCATGGCGGCAATCTCGCCGCCCGAGAGCACGTAGTCGCCGATGGAGACCTCCGTCAGGGCCCGCCCCGCGATCACCCGCTCGTCCACGCCCTCGAACCGGCCGCAGACCAGGACGGCGCCGGGGCCGCCGGCCAGCTCGCGCACCGCGGCTTGCGTGAGGGGGCGGCCGCGGGGGCTCATGAGGAGGCGCGGGCGCGGATCGTCGGAGGGGGCCGCGGCGTCGAGGGCGGAGGCGAGCACGTCGCAGCGCAGCACCATGCCGGGGCCGCCCCCCGCCGGCGTGTCGTCGACGGCGCGATGGCGCCCGAGCCCGTGGTCGCGGATGTCGCGCGCCTCGAGCGACCAAGCGCCCCGGGCGAGCGCATCGCCCGACAGCGACAGGCCGAGCGGCCCGGGAAACATGTCGGGATACAGGGTGAGGATCGTGGCGGCGAAGGGCATGGCGTGGCTTAGCAGCTTCGGCGGCTCGCACCACCCCGCTCGTCGTTCCGGCGCCAGCCCTTCGGGGCGCCCCGCTCAGTCCTCCGCCTTGGCCTTGGCGGTGGCCTTCGGGGCGGGCTTGGCGGCGGGGGGCTTGGCCTGGGCCTGCTTCGGCGCCGGCTTCGCGGGCGCCGCCTTGGCCTGGGCGGGCTTCGCCTCGGCCGGCTTGGCCTCCGCGGATGCCGGCTTGGGCGCGGCGGCGACGGCCTTCGGCTTGGGCGCAGGCTTGGGCTTGGCGGCGGCCTTCGCCGGCTTGGGCGCGGGGGGCTTCGCGACTGCGGGGTCGGCGTCGGGCGCGCGCGCCTCCTGGACGGGCTTCGCCTCCTCGGCCGGGGGCGGGGTGCGTCCGATCCAGACCCGGATGGGCTTGATCGGCCCGCGCGGCGGCAGCACGGTGCGGTGCACGGGGACGCTCGCCGCGCCCGCGAAGGCGAGCGCGTTCGCCGGCATCATCAGGTTCGGCATGCTGGAGGCGGCCGTGACGTTCTCGCCGGTGG
>DASPJU010000780.1:0-16165 GCA_035628475.1 Salinarimonas sp.
CGTTGCGCGCGCTCGCGCGGGCGATCTCCTGCGGGCCGATCACCGTGATGGCGCTGCCCGCGCGCCCGATCGGCTGCTCGGTGCGGGTCGCGGTGACCTGGAGGGTCGGCAGCGGGCCTGCCGACGGGGGCGCACCGGAGACGGGCGAACCTTGGGCGAGCGCGAGGGTGGACGTGGAAACGAGGATCGCGGCCGCGATGGGCCGCACGGACAGAGCCGGCATGTGGACCTCCTTCCGCCCCGCCGGCGGAATGGCACGGGTTTCGACGCGACGTTGGCCGGTCTCCTGGCTCGCGGGTCGCAGCAGACGGTCCGCCTTCCCGACCCCTTGGGGTCAGTGGCCGATGGACCGCCGCTCGCCGCTTACAGTTGCGGGGGCAGCCCCGGTTTCGCACCGGGTTCCCGTTTCACCCGATCGCTCGGGCACCAACGTCGCCTCGACCCATAGGGCGGGCCGGGGGAGGCGGCAACGGATTTCGCAGGATCGCCTGTGGAATCGCGGCGGGGTGGCGCCGGGGCCACAGTCGGGGCGCCGGCGCGCGGGATCTGCTACAGGGCGGCCATGAGAGCCCTTCTCGTCGCCCCCCTGCTCCTCCTCGCCGGCGCCGCCCTCGCGGGCGATCCGCCGCGCCGGGTCGCGTCCATGAACCTGTGCACGGACGGGCTGCTCCTCGCGCTCGCCGACCCGGAGCAGGTCGCCTCGCTGAGCCCGCTGGCGGGGGATCCCACGCTCTCCTTCATGGCCGAGCGCGCTGCGGCGCATCCCGTCAATGCGGGGCGCGGCGAGGCGATGCTCATGGGCGACGCGGACCTGGTGCTGGCCGGGCCCTTCGAGGGCCGGGCGCGGCGCGACATGCTGCGGCGCCTGGGCTTCGAGGTCATGACCCTGGGCCTGTGGACGAATCTCGCGGAGGGCCGCGACCAGATCCGGGCCCTGGCCCGCCGGCTCGGCCGTCCGGAGCGCGGGGAGGCGCTGGTCGCGCGCATCGACGCGGCCCTGGAGCGGGCGCGGGGCGCCGCGCCCGCGCCCCGCACGGTGCTCGCGCTGCAGCGCCGGGGCTACACGCCGGGCGACACGACGATCCTCGACGAGATCCTGCGCCACATGGGCCTCGTGCCCCACGCGCCGCGCCTGGGCGTGCCGCACGGGGGCACGGTCACCCTGGAGCGCCTCGTCGCCGCGCCGCCGGACTACATCCTGTCGGGGTCCGGCGAGGCGGAAGCGGTCGACCAGGGCAGCGCCTTCCTGGTCCACCCGGCGCTGATCCGCCTCGTCCCCCCGGAGCGCCGTCTCGCCCTGCCCGGGCGGCTCGGCATCTGCGGCGGCCCCTCGACCCCCGACATGATCGACGCCCTCGCGGCCGAGGTGCGGGCGAAGGTGCGGTGAGGAGGGGACCCGACGGGAGGATTGCCAGCCAACCACCGGCCGCGACGGCGCCTGCGATCGACGTCGAGCGGCCATGTCGAGCGGTGAGGAGCTGACGGGCTACAGGATGAACCGGCTCAGGTCCGCGTTGCTCGCGAGGTCCCCCACCTGCCGGCGCACGTAAGTCCCGTCGATGGCGAAGGTCTCGCCCGAGCGGTCGGGGGCCGTGAAGGAGATGTCGTCGAGGACGCGCTCCATCACGGTCTGGAGTCGGCGCGCGCCGATGTTCTCGACCGCCCCGTTCACCTCCACCGCGACGGCGGCGAGCGCCTCGACGGCGTCGTCCGTGAAGGTCACGGTCACGCCCTCGGTGGCGAGCAGCGCCACGGTCTGCTTGACGAGGCTCGCCTCGGTCTCGGTGAGGATGCGGCGGAAATCCTCCGCCGTGAGGGGTTTCAGCTCCACGCGGATCGGCAGGCGGCCCTGGAGCTCGGGGAGCAGGTCCGAGGGCTTGGAGACGTGGAAGGCGCCCGAGGCGATGAACAGGATGTGGTCGGTCTTCACGGGCCCGTGCTTCGTCGCCACCGTGGTGCCCTCGATGAGGGGCAGGAGGTCGCGCTGGACGCCCTCGCGGGAGACGTCGGCGCCGGAGCGGCCCTCGCGGGCGCAGATCTTGTCGATCTCGTCGAGGAAGACGATGCCGTCGTTCTCCACCGCGCGCAGGGCGTCCTGCACGATGGCGTCGGCGTCGATGAGCTTGTCGGATTCCTCCGCGATCAGCGGCTCGTAGGCCTCCTTGACGGTGGTGCGGCGCACCTTGGGCTTAGCCCCGCCCAGCGCCTTGCCCAGCATGTCGCCGAGCGACACCGCGCCGAGGGAGGCGCCGGGCAGGCCGGGCAGCTCGAACATGGGCAGGCCGGCGGCGGCGGCGCCGGAGGTCTCGATCTCGATCTCCTTGTCGTCGAGCTCGTTGGCGCGCAGCTTGCGGCGGAAGGCGTCGCGGGTGGCCGGCGAGCTCGTGGCGCCCACCAGGGCGTCGAGGACGCGCTCCTCGGCGGCCTGATGCGCCTTGGCCCGGACCCCGCGGCGGCGCTCCTCGCGCACGAGGCCGATCCCCACCTCGACGAGGTCGCGCACGATCTGCTCCACGTCACGGCCGACATAGCCCACTTCCGTGAATTTCGTGGCCTCGACCTTGAGGAAGGGGGCGCCGGCCAGGCGCGCGAGGCGGCGGGAGATCTCCGTCTTGCCGCAGCCGGTGGGCCCGATCATCAGGATGTTCTTGGGGGCCACCTCCTCGCGCAGCGGCCCCTCCAGCTGCTGGCGGCGCCAGCGGTTGCGCAGGGCGATGGCGACGGCACGCTTGGCGTCGTGCTGGCCGACGATGAAGCGGTCGAGCTCGGAGACGATCTCGCGGGGAGAGAAGGTGGTCATCGGGGATCGAGTGTTGGCGCCGGGACGAGCCGGGCGAGGGACGCGGGGACGGGGCGCAGGAGCGCCGCGCGCAAGGGGCGCCAGCCGGCGCTGAGCCCCAGGACGACGGCCCCGAGCACGAGGAGCGAGGCCGGCACGGTGGCCGAGACGAGGCCCGAGCGGCCGAGCAGCGTCCCGGCCGCGATGCCGGCATAGGCCAGCCCCGAGACGAGGAGCGCCCGCCGGTCGATCACGAGGGCGACGATGGCGAGCGCCGCGAAGAGGGCGAGCAGCGCCGCGCCGCCCGCGGGCGTGAGATCCTGGCCGTCCCTGAGCAGGGCGGTGGCGATCGGATGCACGATCAGCGGCGCGGCGAGCAGGTGGAGCCAGAACGCGATGTCGGTGCGCCGGGTGACGCGCTCGCGGTCGGCGACGTCGAAGCGCATCGCGAGGGCGAAGACGGCGATGCCGCAGGCGAGGAGAAGGGGGCGCCAGGCTGCCTCGACGAGATCGGGGGCCGCCGCGTGGGCGAGGCTCAGGACCGCGCCGCACCCGGCGGCCGCGCCGGCCGCGACCGTCACGGGCACGCGGAAGCGCCGCCAGTGGAGCGCGACGGCGCCGACGGTCATGAGGGCGGCCGCGGCCGCGACCGCGCTGTCGTCGAGCCCCAGCCGGGCCCCGTCGACGAGCGCCCGAAGGCCGAGGAAGCCCGTCGCCGCGAAGGCGCCCAGCAGCGCGATGCTGGGCAGCGCCATGCGCCGCCGGCGGGTGAAGAACTCGGCCAGGCCCCAGGCCGCCGCGGCGCCCGCCGCCCACAGCTCCGGGCGGGCGCGAAACAGCGCGAAATAGGCGAGCGCGCCGAAGAGCAGGGCGACGCCCAGGGTGACGAAGATGTCGTTGAAGCCCCGCACCAGGCGCAGGTTCTCGTCGTCGGGGCTCGCCTCCTCGCGGCGGCGCGCCTCGAGGAAGCCCCGCAGCCGGTCGGCCGTGGCGCGGTCGATCGCGCCTCCCGCGACGGCGGCCTCAAGATCGTCGTGGTCGATCACGGACGATCCTCCCCGGGCGGGCGGCGCAGCATCAGGAGGATCCGGTCGCCGGCGGGGTCCAGCCGCTCTCCCAGGGCCTCGAAGCCCGCCTTCCCGTAGGCGCGGATCGCCCGCTCGTTGCGGGGATCGGGATCGATGAAGACGGCGGGCGCGCCCTGCGCGAGCAGCCGGTCCGCGTGGGCCCGCAGGAAGGCGGCGCCGTGGCCGCGGCCGAGCATGTCGGGCTCGCCGATGAAGGGATCCATGCCGCGCGATCCCGGCGGGACGCCCGCGAAGGGCGGGAGGCCCCAGAATGCGGGGTCGTAGTCCTGGACATAGGCGAAGGGCCGTCCGCCCCAGGAGACGATCCACATCCGCATGCCTGGCTCGGACAGGTCGGCCTCCAGCAGGGCCGCCTGCTCGTCGGGATCGCCCCACCAGCGGCGGACCTCCGGCGTCTCCAGCCAGCGGCGGGCGAGCGGCAGGTCGGCCCGGGTCATGGGGCGGACGTGGTAGGCCTCTGGCTCCGCCGGCGCGCTCATTCGCCCAGGGCCTCCACGACCACGTTGGCATTGGTGTAGACGCAGATCTCGGCGGCGATCCCCAGCCCCTTGCGCACGATCGCCTCGGCGTCGAGGTCGGTGCTCTCGGCGAGCGCGCGGGCGGCGGCGAGCGCGTAGTTGCCCCCCGAGCCGATCGCCATGACCCCGCCCTCGGGCTCCAGCACGTCGCCCGCGCCCGACAGCATGAGCGACACGTCGCGGTCGGCCACCAGCATCATGGCCTCCAGGCGGCGAAGATACCGGTCCGTGCGCCAGTCCTTGGTGAGCTCGACGCAGGCCCGGGTGAGCTGCCCCGGATATTGCTCGAGCTTCGCCTCCAGGCGCTCGAAGAGCGTGAAGGCGTCGGCGGTCGCGCCGGCGAAGCCGCCGATCACGGCGCCCTTGGCGAGGCGGCGCACCTTGCGGGCATTGCCCTTCACGATGGTCTGGCCGAGGCTCACCTGCCCGTCGCCGCCGATCACCACGCGGCCGCCCTTGCGCACCATGAGGATGGTGGTCGCGTGCATGCGGGGCGGGGCGTCGTCTGTCATGGAAGGGCTCCGGCGGGAGCACCCTAGATAGGCGCCGGCATGCGGGGCGCCAATGGCCGTGCCAGCTGCTCCCCCGTCCGCCCGGCGGGGAGGGGCGTTCCTCCGGCCGCGCGTCGTTGGTCGTCTCCCGCGACGTCGTGCGCGGGTCCTCATGCTCCCGTGCGCCCGCGCACCGGAGGCGAGCGCGAGTCGTGGAACGATTAACGTCGCGTCAACATTTCCGTCACGCCCGCTGCCAAGCTCGCCTAAGTTCCGGCCGCGGCGTCGTTCAGTCGATCGAGGGGAGCAGGGAATGCGTCGGATCTTGGCGCGATGGGCGATTCTCATCGCATGCATGGCGTGGCCCGCGGCGGCCTTCGCCGGCGTGACCGTCCAGGTCGACCTCTCGACCCAGCGCATGACCGTCTCGGAAGACGGACGCGTGAGGCACGTCTGGCAGGTCTCCAGCGGCCGGCCCGGCTACCGCACGCCCACCGGCACCTACCGGCCGCAGCGGCTCGCCCGGATGCACTATTCGCGCACCTACGACCTCGCCCCGATGCCGCACTCGATCTTCTTCACCGGCGGCTACGCGATCCACGGCACCGGCGAGATCCGGCGGCTGGGCCGCACCGCCTCGCATGGCTGCATCCGCCTCTCGAGGGGGCAGGCCGCGGAGCTGTTCCGGATGGTCCAGACGCGCGGCGCCGAGAACACCCGCATCACGATCACGGGCGACGCCTCGCTGGCCGACGCCGCGCCGGCCGCGCGCCCGCGTCTCGCCGTGGCGGGGCAGGCGAAGCGCCTGGCCGCCGCGCCGCGGGCGACGTCCCGCGCGGCTCCCGTTCGGGTCCGGGCCCCGGCCTGGGAGGACGAGGACATCGTCTACAGCTACGCGCCCGTGCGCGCCGCGCCCATCGACCCGTTCTGGGCGCCGCGCGGCTATTACCGCCGATAGGGCATCACCCCGGCCCGCCGCGTCCCCGGGCGGCGTCGAGGAGCGCCAGCAGCGCGCGCCAGTCCTCCTCGGAGAGGCCCCGCGCCTCGCGGGCGAGGCGGTTGGCGGCGAGCGTCGCGGCGGGGCCGAGGCCGCGGGTGTCGACCTTCGGGCGCGGCTCGGAGAGCTCGGCGAGGCGCTGGAGTTCGTCGGCCTCGTCCCAGATCACCCCGAAATAATGGATGACGCGCTGGGTGAAGGCGAGGCTCGGGCGCCCGCGCTCGCCCCGCTCCAGGGCCGAGAGATAGGCGCTCGACACGCCCAGGCTCGCCGCCATGTGCTTGAGCTGGAGGTTGCGCGCGACGCGGAGCGCCCGCACGCGCGCGCCGAAGGGGGTCACGAGGCCTCCCCCGGCATGCGTCGGCGGCGCAGCCGCACGTAGAGGGCGCCGGCGCCCCCGTGATGGGGCGCGGCCTCCTCGAAGCCGAGCACGAGGGGGCGCAGGTCCGGCAGGCGCAGCCAGTGCGGCACCATGCGCCGCAGCACGCCCCGCTCCTCGAAGGGGCCGGCCTGCCCGTCCGCCCCCTTGCCCGTGATCACGAGGACGAGGGCGCGCCCGCGCGCCTGGGAGGCGTGGAGGAAGTGCAGGAGCGCCCCGTGCGCCTCCGCCTGGCGCATCCCGTGCAGGTCGATGACGCCCTCGACCCGCAGGTTCCCGCGTCCCAGGGCGAGACGCGTCTTGCGCTCGAGCGGCACCAGCGGCGGCAGGGGCGGGGCCGCGGGCGCCTTGCGAGCCGCGGGACCCGGTGCGGCGGGCGGCGGGGGCGCCGCGGCGGGCTCCGGGGGCGCGGGGGGCTCCTCGGGGCGGGCGCGGCCCGCCAGCGGCGTCACGGCGCGGGCCACGTGGGCCCACAGGCGCAGCTCCTCGGTGGTGAGCGGGCGCCCGCGCCGGCGCCTCACGGCCCCGGCTCCGGCCGCGGCAGGAGGACCGTGAAGCCGATCCGCTGGCGGGTCAGCCCCGCCCGGGTGCCGGCCTCGGCCCCCGAGCCCCAGTAGAAGTCGCCCCGGGCCGGGCCGACGATGGCCGAGCCCGTGTCCTGCGCGATCATGAGGCGGGCGAGTGGCTCCGGCGTCCCGTCGGCGCGCGGAAGCTCGCCCGTGAGCCAGACCGGCAGGCCGTAGCTCCACAGCGTCCGGTCGACCGCGAGGCTGCGCCCGGGGGTCAGGGGCACGCCGGCGCCGCCGATGGGGCCGTCCCCGGGGGCCAGCTCGTCGGCGCGGCGGAAGAAGATGTAGGAGCGGTTGAGCCGCATGAGGTCGCGCGCGGGGCCCGGATGCGCCTTGAGCCAGCCCACCAGGCGCTCGAGGTTCATCTCGGGCAGCGGGATCTCGCCGCGCTCGACGAGGACGCGGCCGATCGCCGTGAAGGGATGGCCGTTGCGGCCCGCATAGGCGACCCGCGCCACGCCCCCGTCGGGCAGCCGGATGCGCGCCGAGCCCTGGACGTGGATGATGAAGGCCTCGGAGGGATGGCGCAGCCAGGCGACCGGCCGCGCGGTCCCGGCGAGCGCCCCGTCCTCGATCGCGGCGCGGTCGGGATAGGGCTCCAGGCCCCCGTCGGCGCGAAGGCGCGCGGCCTGGAGCCCCGCGGGCAGGCCCGGCCGGGTCTCCCCCTGGGGAATGGTGACGAGGTCGTCGGGGCGGGCCAGCAGCGGCGTCGCGAAGGCGTCCGAGCGCTCGAGCGCGCCCTCGTATTCGGGCTCGAAATAACCCGTGAGGAAGCCCGCGCCGGAGGGGGGCACCACGCGCACCGGCGCGAACCAGCGCTCGAAGAAGGCGCGGGCGTCGGCCCGCGCGACCCCCGCGGCCGCCCGGCAGGCGGGGTGGAGGTCGGGGGCCTCGCGGGCCGGACGCAGGGCGGGCTCGCCGGCCAGCAGGGCCGCGCAGGTGCGGCGGAAGGCCTCGAGGGCGGCCCCGTGATCGTCCGCGGCCCAGCCCGGGAGATCCGGGAAGGCCGCCGGCTCCAGGCGGGCGTCGCCGACGGTGCTGGCCTGGGCGGGGATCATGGCGGCGACGAGGAGAAGGGCGGCGGCGGCCGCGGAGGCGGCCGGGCGCCGCCGGGTCATTGGCCGGATTCGGTGGCGACCAGCGGCCAGTTGGGGTCGCGCGAGCCGAGCGTCCGGGCGAAGGTCCACACGTCCGTGACCTCGACCACCGAATCGGGGCTGCCGTCCACCACCTTGCCGGCGGCGTCTCGGGTGGCGGTGATGAGCTGCGAGCCGAAGCGCACCGTCACCTGGGCGACGCGGTTGCGCACCTCGACCCCCACCATCTCGGCCCGGTCGATGGAGACGAAGGTGGTCTCGGCGCGCTCGCCGCGCCGCTCGCGCTCGGCGATGGCCCCCTCGAAGCCCTCGTAGACCTCCCGCGAGAGCAGCCCCTGGAGGGTCTTGCGGTCGCCGTTGGCGAAGGCCGTCACGATCATCTCGTAGGCGGCCTTGGCGCCCGCGAGGAAGCCGTGCGGATCGAAGGCGGGCTCCTGGCTGACGAGCTCGTCGAGGCCGGCGGCCACGGGGGAGCCCGCCGGAGCGATGCCCTTCCAGCGGTCCGGGGAGGGCTCGGCGGCGGCGGGCCGCGCCGCCGGGGCGCCGGGCAGGCGCACCACGTTGTCGGTCTCGGCCGGGCGGAGCGGCGCGCGTCCGCCGGGAGGCGGCTCGCGGCGCAGGGGATCGCCCGGGGGCTGCTCGTGCCCCGTCTTCTGGCCGAGCACGGAGCGCAGGCGCCAGATCACGAAGACCGCGAGGGCGAGAAAGATGATGGTCGTGATGTCGAAGGAATCCTGCATCGTCGATCCGGTCGTCTCCCCGTGCCGCGGCACGCGATGGGTCTGGGCCGAACCGTTCGTCCCGGACCGGGACGCGCGTCCCCGCGAGACGGCTCGTTCGCGGCATATGGGGCGCCGGGGCGGCGGCGTGAAGCCCCTGTCGTCCTAGCATCGCCCCCGACCCTGCGGCAAGCGAGCGATCCGGGCCGGCCGGACGCTTCGGACCGGCCGCGGGAAATCCCCGATCCGGGTCCCAACCTTGTTCGCCCGGTGGAAAAGTGCTAGCCGCAGGCCGGCTTCTCTCCGACGCGGTGCTGTCCTGCGGCGCGCCCCGGCGGAGGCCCACCTTCACGATCCGGAGACCCGATCCCATGGCCGAGCCCACGGCACCGAACGGCGCGCAGGAGGACAACCGTCCCTCGCTCAACGCGCTCGCGCAATACACGAAGGATTTCTCCTTCGAGAACCCGAACGCGCCGCGCTCGCTGACGCCGCAGCAGCAGGGCCCCCAGATCTCCATCGAGGTGAACGTCAACGCCAAGCAGATGGCGCAGGAGGACTTCGAGGTCGACCTGAAGCTCACCGGCGACGCGAAGATCAACGCGGACGTGCTGTTCGCCTTCGACCTCACCTATTCGGGCGTGTTCCGGGTGCGCAACATCCCGCAGGACCAGCTGCATCCGGTCGTGATGATCGAGTGCCCGCGCCTGCTCTTCCCCTTCGCCCGCCAGATGGTGGCCGACGCGGTGCGCAACGGCGGCTTCCCGCCCCTCTATATCGACCCGATCGATTTCGTGGCGCTCTACCAGCAGCGCGCCGCGCAGGGCCAGGGGGGCCTGCAGCCCCAGGCCTGATCGCGCCGCCTTCGACCCGCGCCGCCCGCGGCCCGCTTCCCGACAGGGGGCGGGCCGTTTTTCATCGACCTCGCGCGCCTCAGGCCGCGTCCCCGCCGACATAGTCGCGCCAGACGGCCTTCTCGCCCATCTTGGCCACGAAGGCCGCGTGGGCCTCGCGCTCGGCGTCGGTGAGGCGCGTGGCCGCGGGGACCGCGCGGCGGGGCTGGCCCACGCGCCCCAGGGATCCCGCCGCGATCGGACCGGCGGAGGGCGCCGCCGCGACCGTGAGGCCCAGATCCGTCTGCCGGCCGCCAAGCAGCTCGATATAGACCTCGGCGAGTATCTCGGCGTCGAGGAGCGCGCCGTGCTTGGTGCGCCTCGCATTGTCGATGCCGTAGCGGTTGCACAGCGCGTCGAGGTTGTTGGGCGCGCCCGGATGCTTGCGGCGCGCCATGATCAGGGTGTCGACCACGAGGTTCGGGTCGATGGGCGGGCGCCCCACCCGGGCGAGCTCCGCGTTGAGGAAGCCCACGTCGAAGGCGGCGTTGTGGATGACGAGGCGCGCGCCCTCGACGAAGGCGCAGTACTCCGCCGCGACCGCCGCGAAGACGGGCTTGTCGGCGAGGAACGCGTCAGAGAGGCCGTGCACCCGGAACGCGCCCTCGGAGACGGGGCGCTGCGGGTTGATGTAGACGTGGAAGCTGCGCCCCGTCGGGATGTGGTTCACGAGCTCGACGCAGCCGATCTCGATGACGCGGTCGCCCGCGGCGGCGTCGGTGCCGGTGGTCTCGGTGTCGAGGACGATCTCGCGCAGCATGGGGTCTCCTCAGGGGCGCTCGCGCCGCCGGCCGGGCCGGGCCGCGAGCGCACGGATGATATCACGCACCTGCGCCTCGGCCGCGGGCACGCCGCGGCTCGTGTCCACAAGGAAATGGGCTTTTTCACGCTTCTCGGCATCCGGCATCTGCCGGGCCAGGATCGCGGCCAGCGCCTCCTCGCTCATCCCGGGGCGGGCCAGGACCCGGGCGCGCTGGACATCGGCCGGGGCCGTGACCACCGCCACCGCGTCGCAGCGCCCGGCCCCCCCGCTCTCCAGGAGGAGGGGGATGTCGAGCACCGCGAGCGGCGCCCCCGCCCGCCCGGCGGCGGCCAGGAAGGCCTCCTCCTCGGCTCGCACCAGGGGATGGACGATCCCCTCGAGGCGGCGCAGGGCGTCGGCGTCCCCCAGCACCCGGCCCCCCAGGGCCCGCCGGTCCACCGCGCCGTCGCGGACGGTGCCCGGGAATGCGGCCTCGACGAGGGGCGCGGCCGCGCCCCGGTAGAGCGCGTGGACGGCGGCATCCGCGTCGTGGACCGGGACGCTCAGGGCCCGGAACAGGCCCGCCGTGGTCGACTTGCCCATGCCGATGGAGCCCGTGAGCCCGAGGACGAAGGTCACGTCCGGCCCTCGACGTCGGCGACGACGCGCGCGCGCAGGGCCGGGGTGACGGCGGGCCGCACCCCGAACCAGCGCGCGAAGCCGGGCGCCGCCTGGTGCAGGAGCATGCCGAGCCCGTCCACCGCGCGCAGGCCCCGCGCGCGGGCGGCGGCCAGCAGCGGCGTCTCCAGGGGCACGTAGACGATGTCGGCCACGATGGCGGTCCCGGGCAGGCGGTCGAGGGCCAGGTCCAGCGGGGGCTGGCCCGTCATGCCCAGGGAGGCGGCGTTGACGAGAAGGCCGACCCCGGCGAGGCGGGCTTCGCGCTCCTCCCAGGGCACGACGGCGATCCGGGCGGGGTCGAGGGCCGCGACCTCGGCGGCCCGGGCCGGGGTGCGGTTCGCCACGAGCACGCGCTCCACCCCGCGGTCGATGAGGGCGCCCGCGACCGCGCGGGCGGCGCCGCCCGCGCCGATCACGAGGGCGGTCCGCGTCGCCTCCGCCCAGCCCGGCCCCGCCACCTCGTCGAGGCTCGCGGCGAAGCCGAGGCCGTCGGTGTTGTCGCCCGCGAGCCGCCCGTCCTCGATCCAGAGCGTGTTGACCGCGCCGAGCCGGCGGGCGCGCTCGGTCGCCGCCGCCACGGCGCGGAACGCCGCCTCCTTGTGGGGAATCGTGACGTTGCCGCCCACGTACCCTTCGGCGGGGAAGCGCGCCAGGAAGGCCGGGAAGGCGTCGGGCGCCACGTCCAGGCGCTCGTAGGCCCCGGCGATGGCGTGCTCCGCGAGCCAGTGGCCGTGGATGAGCGGTGAGCGGGAATGGCGGATCGGGTGACCGACGACGAAGGCCTTGCGCATGGCCCTTCATAGCATCGGCGGGGCCGTCCGGAAGGGCGGGCGGCGCATGGTCCGGTCGGCTGCGAGTCGACTCAAAAGCAAGCTATATTTCACCGCTAATCGGAGCTTTCCCGCCGCGATCTCAAGCAACCCAAGGAGATTGGGCAGTCTGCCGTAGCGTCGTGTTCGTAATCAACGGCAATCTCTCATCGAATGGCCCGCCGATGGTTCATGGCTGCTTAAGCAGGTCGCGGAGCAGTGTTTGCGTGCCGTATGGGAGCCGCGCAAAGTTCCTCCACGAACTTGAGATCATCGCGGAGGCGTCGATGTTCACCACCAGATCCTTCCGGCGCGACGAGGGCGGCAACATGGCCGCGACCTTCGCGCTCGCCATCCTGCCGATCACGTTCGCGGCCGGCGCGGCGCTGGATTTCACCCGGGTGTCGAGCGAGAGGTCGAAGCTGCAGGCCGTGGCGGACCGGGCCGCCATCGCCGCGACGCTGCCCCCCGACGCCACGGACGAGCAGCGCAAGGCGATCGTGAACTCGTTCTTCCCGCCGCCGCCGCCGCCCGTGCCGGGGGCGCCGGTTCCCGTGGACGCGCTCCAGCGCAGCGCCGTGGCGGTGATCGTGAACGACGGCGTGAACGTCACCGCGACCTCCCCGGTCCAGGCCTCCTTCGCGGGAATCCTGGGCGTTCCGTCCCTGAACGCCCAGGTGACCTCCCAGGCCCTGCGGGTGGCGACGGGCCGGCCGGTCTGCCTGCTCGCCCTGCATCCCACGGCCCGCGACGCGATCCTGTTCTCCGGCAGCACCGCCGTCGTCGCGGAGGGCTGCGCCGTGCACGCCAACTCCACCAGCGGCAGCGCCATCTCCCAGCAGGGCGCATCCACCGCCAAGGCCTGGAGCTTCTGCGCCGTCGGCGGCGTCTCGAGCAGCGGCGGCCTCACGAGCACGAACACGAACGCCCAAGGCCCGAAGGGCGGCTGCTTCCGGCAGAAGGATCCCTTCAAGGACCTGCCGCGGCCCGCGACGGGCCTGTGCACGAACCAGACCACCAACGTGACGGTGAACCCGAACCAGACCAAGACCCTGGAGCCGGGCACCTATTGCAACGGGCTCACCCTCAAGGGGACCGTCACGCTCAAGGCCGGCACCTACGTGATCAAGGGCGGGCCGCTGACGATCACCAGCCAGGCGACCGTCACCGGCGAGGGCGTGACCTTCTATCTCACGGACAGCGGCGCCTCCTTCGACATCAACGGCGGCGGCTCGGTCAGGCTCACGGCGCCCACGAGCGGCAGCTACGCCAACATGCTCGTCATGCAGGACGCCAGCGCCAATCCGGGCGCCACCAACAAGCTCAACGGCAACTCGACCACCCACGTGAAGGGCGCGATCTACGCTCCGACCCAGACCATCACCCTCACGGGCTCGAGCGGCTTCGGCAGCACCAGCGGGTTCATGCCGCTCGTGGCGAGCCAGCTCGTCTTCACGGGCAACAGCACCACCCAGGCCGACGTGGCCAACCACCCGACGCCGGCGCCCCTGCCGCTGAGCGAGCTGGGCGCGCGCCTGTCGAACTGATCCGGCGCGCCGGGCCGCCCCGGCGCCCCCGCTTGACCCCCGGACGGCACGGTGCGAAAGGCCGGGGCTCCCGTCCCCGCCCCGGTGCCCCATGACCCAAGCCGCCCTCGACGTCCTCTGCCTCGGCAACGCCATCGTGGACGTCATCGCCACCACCGACGACGCCTTCCTGGTGCGGCACGGGCTCGCCAAGGGCTCCATGGCGCTCATCGACGAGGCCCGGGCCGAGGCGCTCTACGAGGCCATGGGACCCGCCACCATCGTCTCGGGCGGCTCGGCCGCCAACACGGCGGTGGGCATCGCCTCCTTGGGCGCCCGGGCGGGCTTCGTGGGCAAGATCCGCGACGACGCGGTCGGGGCCCACTTCGCGCATGACCTGCGCGCCACGGGCGTGGCCTTCGCGACCCCCGTCGCGACGGACGGCCCGGCGACCGCGCGCAGCTTCATCCTGGTGACGCCGGACGGCGAGCGCACCATGAACACCTATCTGGGAGCCTGCCAGGGCCTCTCGGCGGCGGACGTGGACCCGGAGCAGGTCCGCGGCGCGGGGGTCGTCTATCTCGAGGGCTATCTGTGGGATCCGCCGGCCGCCAAGGAGGCGTTCCGCCAGGCGGTGGCGATCGCGCACGCGGCCGGGCGCCAGGTGGCGCTGACCCTCTCGGACGCGTTCTGCGTCGACCGCTACCGCGACGAGTTCCTGGGGCTGATCCGGGACGGAAGCCTCGACATCCTCTTCGCCAACACCCACGAGCTGCGCAGCCTCTACGGCACGGCCGACGAGGACGCGGCGGTCGCGGCCCTGCGCGAGGAGGGGGTGCTGGGCGTGGTGACCCGCTCGGAGCGGGGCGCCCTCGTGGTGAGCCGCGGCGCCACCCGCGCGGTCGACGCCTTCCCCGTGGAGCGGGTCGTCGACACGACGGGGGCGGGCGACCTGTTCGCGGCGGGCTTCCTCGCGGGCCTCGCGCGGGGCCTCGATCACGCGACCTGCGCGCGGCTCGGCGGCCTGGCGGCCGCCGAGGTGATCTCCCACATCGGCGCCCGGCCGCAGGCCTCCTTGAGCGATCTCGCCCGCGAGAACGGGCTGGTCTGAGCCCGCCGTCTCACCAGCTCTCGGTGGTGATCACGCCGCGGGCGGTGAGCACCACCCATTCGCGCCCGCGCCGCTCGATGGCCTCGACGCGGCCGACGCCGGGGATGACCTCGCCCTGACGCACCTCGACGAGGCCGCGACGGCCCTCGACCAGGGCGACGCCGCGATGCACGCCGCGCAGGTACCAGCCCGGGACGATCTCGGTGCGCTCCGCGGCGGCCTTCTCGGCCGGACGCGCCTCGGGGGCCGGGGCGGACGCGCGGGACTCGGGCAGGGCGCCGGTGACCGCCGGGGCCGGGACCGGGGCCGCAGGCGGCGCGATCACGGGCGCGGCGACCGGCGCCGGGCTCGCGGGCAGGCTCGCGGTCTGGACCGCCGCGGGGGTGGGCGCCGGGGCGGGAGCCGCGGCCACGCGTTCCAGGCGGTCGAGGCGATCCAGGATCGCGCCGAAGGCCGCCTCGCCGTCCCGGGCGGCCGCGACGCGCTCCAGGACCTGGCCCAGGCGGGAGGCGGCCTCGGCCTCGGCCTTCTCGAGCCGGGCCAGCCGCGCGGCCGCGTCGGCGCGGGCGGCCTCCTGGCTCGCGCGCAGGGTCGCGAGCGCTCCCGTCATCGCCTTGACCTCGCCCGAGAGGCGCGCCGCGTCGCCCCCGGAGCGGATGGCGAGAGGGGCCGACATGCCGCCCTCAAGCACGAGGGCCGCGGGCGCCGGCGGCACCTCGGCGGGGCGGGCGTGGATCATCGTGGCGAGCCCCGAGACCCAGCCCAGGCCCAGCGCCATGGCGAGCGCCGCCGCGAGCGGGCCGTGCTCGCGCAGGAGCGCCCGCGCGCGGACCGCCCCGGCGGCGGGGATGGGGCCGGGAGCCGGGCGGGCGGGCTCGACCTTCGCTTCGACTCGCGCCTCGACCGTCGGCTCGGCCTTCACCTCGGCGACGGGCCGGGGGGCCGGCGGCTCGACCCGCGCGGGTTCGACCGTCGCGGCCTCGCCCGTGACGGGCTTGGCGCCCTCGGCGGCGCGCACCACGGAGGCGAGCGCCTCGACGGTCGGGGCGGAGCGGGTGACGCGCTCGCGGCGCAGGACGGGCTTCTTCGGGGCGGCGGGGATCGGATCGCTCATGGCGGGAACCTTCGAGGGGCGGTTCCCCAGCTTTAACCATGACCGTTTACGAAAGGGTTACCATACGGGGCGGCGCGCGGGGCTCGTTCCCGCGGCGGCGTTCCTATATGGTGGAGAATGGGTCCGCAGGGGCTCCGCAGGCAGGAGGTCGCAGCGATGACGAAGCGAATGGCGCCCGGCCGGCGCGAGCCGGCCCCGTCAGAGCCGCAGGCCAAGGGCGACGTGCGTCATCCGCCCCGGCCGCTGCCCGAGGACAGGATCGACTACGAAGCCTTGCACAAGAAGGCCATGCGGCAATTCCCGAAGATCCGAGCTCACCTTGCGGAGTGAGACCGAGCCGTTGTGGCTCTCGCCCGAGGTTGTCTGCGGGATCAACCGACGGGAGGTTGCCGATACAGGCGAGAACCATGCGCTCCTTCGGAGAGCGCGCTCTGGAGGCCGGTCCATCGGTTTAACTATCAGGGCGAGACCGATATCGTCGTTCTGGCGGTTGCGATGCTCCTCGGAGTCGCTGCCAATCACCCGTTCGAACAGGGCAACAAGCGCACTGCCTTCATGGCGGCGGTTCTGTTCCTGAACGCGAACGGATATCAGCTCAGGTTGCCGGACGATCGCACGATCTCGCAGACGATCGTCGACGTGATCACCGGTA
>DASPJU010000781.1:0-2243 GCA_035628475.1 Salinarimonas sp.
CGGGCGCTCGGCGTGGCGGGCTTCGCCTCCATGAACGTCATGCTGATGGCGGTGTCGGTCTGGGCCGGCAACGTCTCCGACATGAGCCCGGAGAACCGCGACTTCTTCCACTGGATGCAGGCGCTCATCGCGCTGCCTGCCGCCGCCTATGCGGGCCGGCCCTTCTACGAGGGCGCGATCCGGGGACTTCGCGCCGGCCGGGTCACCATGGACTTCCCCATCACGCTCGGCGTGGTGCTGACCCTCGTCATGTCCGTCGTCGAGACCGCATCGAGCGCGACGCACGCCTATTTCGACGGCGCGATCATGCTGCTCTTCTTCCTGTTGATCGGCCGCGTCCTCGACCAGACCATGCGGCGCAGGACGCGCGCCCTCGCCGAGAATCTCGCCGCGCTGCGCAGCGAGACGGCGGCGCGGGTCGGCCCAGACGGGGCCGTGCGAGACGTGCCGCTCGCCGATCTCGACCCTGGCGAACTTGTGCTCGTCCGCCCGGGCGAGCGCGTCGCGGTGGACGGCCTCGTCGAGCGCGGCGTGTCCGAACTCGACCAGAGCCTCGTCACCGGCGAGACCGCGCCGGTCTCTGTGCGCGCGGGCGACCGGGTCTACGCGGGCGCGCTGAACGCGAGCGGAGCGTTGACCGTCCGGGTCACGGCGGCCGCGCGGGGCACGCTCCTCGACGAGGTCGAGCGGCTGATGGCGCGCGCGCTCGAGGCGAAGTCCCGGGCCCTCGTCCTGGCCGACCGAGCGACGCGCCTCTACGTGCCGCTCGTCCACGCGGCGGCCGCCCTGACGCTGGCCGGCTGGGTGCTCGTCGGGGCCGGCTGGCACGCTGGCGTCCTCAACGCCGTCGCCGTGCTCATCATCACCTGCCCCTGCGCGCTGGGTCTCGCGATCCCGGCCGTGCAGGTCACGGCGGCCGGCGCGCTCTTCCGCGAGGGCGTTCTCCTCAACAGCGGCGAGGCCCTGGAGCGGTTCGCGGAGATCGACACCGTCGTGTTCGACAAGACCGGCACGCTGACGCTTCCGGAGCCCTCGCTTGCGGTGGCGGGCTACGACCCGGCGGTCCTGGAGCAGGCTGCGCGTCTCGCCCTGTCCAGCCGCCACCCGATGGCCGGCGCGCTCGCCGGCGCCGCCGCGCGGCGCGAGCCCTATCCGGGCGCCCAGGAAGCGGCCGGCCTCGGCGTCAGGGCCGAGGTCGACGGGGTCGAGCTTCGCCTGGGCTCCCCGCGCTTCTGCGACGCCGAGGCCGAGGCCGCCGGCGCGCTCGCGGCGAATCCGCAGGCGTCCGTGATCTGTTTCCGCGCCGGCGGTTCCGCACCCGTCGCCTTCCCGGTTCTCCAGGCTCTGCGCGAGGATGCCAGAGAGGTGATCGCGAACCTCCAGAAATCCGGCAGGCCGGTCGTCATCCTCTCCGGCGACCGCCCTTCGGCGGTGGCCGCCGTCGCCCGCATGCTCGGCGTCGCGGAGTGGGAAGGCGGGCTGACGCCGGCCGACAAGATCGCGCGGATCGAAGCCATGGGCGCGCGGGGGCTGCGGGTCCTGATGGTGGGCGACGGCATCAACGACGCGCCGGCGCTCGCCGCCGCGCACGCCTCGCTTTCGCCGGTCACCGCCGCCCATGTGAGCCAGGCCGCTGCCGACGCCCTCTTCATGGGCCGTCGCCTTGCCCCCGTCCTCGCCGTCCTGTCGATCGGGCGCAAGGCCCGGCGGCTCATGCTGCAGAACCTGTGGTTCTCGACCGCCTACAACATTTTCGCCGTGCCGCTCGCGGCGGCCGGGTTCCTCACGCCCCTCATCGCTGCGCTCGCCATGTCCGGCTCGTCCGTCGTCGTCACCCTGAACGCCCTGCGCGCCCGCCTCGTCCCCCCGACCCGCCCGGCCGCTCGCGCGCCGGCCGTCGTTGGGCGGGCCGTGGTCGCGCCCCGAACCGCCTGAGGTCCCCATGGACGTGCTCGTCTTCATGATCCCGATCGCCCTCGTCCTCGGCGTGACGGGCCTGTGCGCCTTCCTCTGGGCGCTGCGCACGGGCCAGTACGAGGACATCGACGGCGCCGAATACCGGGTGCTGACGGAGGATTGACGGCTGTCGCCGCACTTTCGTCCTCTGCCGGCATCATGCGGCTCCGGACCACAGGCACGGCAAACCCGTGATCCGTCTCGCCATTGAGACCGCACGCGACGTCGCGATACGCATTCTCATCGCGGCCGGCGGGGTGGGGCGCCCCCTGCCCTCTCGGATGCGT
>DASPJU010000782.1:0-3380 GCA_035628475.1 Salinarimonas sp.
CCGATCTCGCCGAGGCCGCCGAGAGGGAGGAAGATCAGCTCTTCCTTGGAGGGGGATGGCATAGGGGATTAGTCCTTTGAAACAGCGGAGGTTCGAACGTCGGACGTTCGCAAAAGGTTCGGGAAGAAGAGGTCTCCGGCATCCAGCGACACCAGGCTGCCGGGCTGCTGGAGAAGAAGGCGGCCGTGCTCGTCGAGATCCGTGAAACGTCCGGCGAGATCGCCCGTGGGCAGCCGCACGCGGATCTCGGCGCCCAGTCCCGCGGCCCGGGCGAGCCAGTCGCGCCGCAGGGCTGCGAAACCGGCGCCCCGGTCCCAGGCCAGGAGGCGCGCGGCGAACCGGGCGCTGAAGCGCTCGAACAGGGCGTCGCGGTCGACGAGCGGCGCATGGACGGCGAGGCACGTCGCCGGGTAGGGCGTGCCCTGAGGCGCGCCGGCGACGTTGACGCCGCACCCGATCGCGACCGCCAGCACCCGGCCCGGGCCGATGCTCGTCGCCTCGAGGAGAATGCCCGCGAGCTTCGCTCCGTCGAGGAGGAGGTCGTTGGGCCATTTGAGGCCGAGGCCCCTCTCCCCCCCCAGCAGGTCCGCAGCCGCGTCATGCAGCGCGAGCCCGGCGACGAAGCCGAGCTGCGCGCCGTCGCGCATGGCGCACGGATCCACCAGGAGGAGTGTCGCGTGGAGGTTGCCCTCGGGCGAGGCCCAGGCGCGTCCGTGGCGACCGCGCCCGGCGGTCTGGCGGTCGGCCACGATCCACAGGCGCCCGGGATCGCCGTCGCGGGCAGCCTGCAGGGCGTCCTCGTTCGTCGAGCCCGTCTCCGCGAGCGCGAGCAGGCGGAAGCCCAGGGCCTCGGTGTCAGGCGACAGCCGCGCCATCAAAACAGCGAGCGGGCCGCGGCCTGCGCCACCGCGATCACGGGATAGGCGAAGACGCCGAAGGCAAGGACGAGCGCCGTCGTGGCGAACACGACGGAGCGCACGTTGAGGGTCATGGGTTCGAAGACGCCGGCGGGCTCGTCGAAATAGATGATCTTCACGATCCGCAGGTAGTAGAAGGCGCCGACCACGCTCAGCACCACGCCGATCACCGCCAGCGCCGTGAGACCCGCGCCGACCGCCGCCTGGAAGACGTAGAACTTCGAGAAGAAGCCCGCGAGCGGGGGGATGCCGGCCAGCGACAGCATGACCGTCGCGAAGGCGAAGGCATGGGCGGGCCGGCTGCGGGCAAGACCCGCGAGGTCCTCGATCCCTTCGAGCTCCACCCCCTGGCGGCGCATGCCGAGGATGCAGGCGAAGCCGCCGAGCGTCATGACGACATAGACCGCCATGTAGATGAGCACGCTCTGGACGCCCTCGACGGTGCCGGCCGCGAGCCCGATCAAGGCGTAGCCCACGTTGCCGATGGAGGAATAGGCCATCAGGCGCTTGATGTTGCGCTGCCCGATCGCCGCGAAGGACCCGATCAGCATCGAGGCGATCGCGATGAAGATCACGATCTGGCGCCATTCGCCGACGATGTTCGGGAAGGCGCCGATGAAGAGGCGCACGGCGAGCGCCATGGCGGCGGCCTTGGGGGCCGAGGCGAAGAAGGCGGTGACCGGGGTCGGCGCGCCCTCGTAGACGTCCGGCGTCCACATGTGGAAGGGCGCAGCCGAGATCTTGAAGGCGATGCCGGCCGAGACAAAAACGAGTCCGAGGATCGCGCCGAGCCCCGGATTGCCGCGCAGCGCCGCCGCGATCCCCTCGAACTGGACGCTGCCCGTGAAGCCGTAGATCAGCGAGGCGCCGTAGAGGAGCATGCCCGAGGAGAGGGCGCCGAGCATGAAGTATTTCAGGCCCGCCTCGGTGGAGCGCGCGTCGTCGCGATGGAACGAGGCGATCACGTAGCTCGACAGGCTGAGGAGCTCGAGGCCCATATAGAGGGCGATGAGGTCGTTGGCCGAGATCATGACCATCATGCCGATGGTCGCGAGCAGGACGAGGATCGGGTACTCGAAGCGGTCGATGCCCTCGCGCCGGAAGTGCTCGCTCGAGAGATAGAGCGCGGCCGCCGAGGCGATCAGCGTGATCACCTTCATGAACTTGGCGAAGGCGTCCGACACGAACGAGCCCGAGAAGGTCACGACGCGGCCGTTCGGCAGCGTCATGACGACGATCGCCGCCACCAGGATGAGCACGAGGGTGGCCAGCCGCACCGTGTGGGTCGACCGCTCGCCCGCGAGCGCGCCGTAGAGCACCAGGCCCAGCGCGCCCAGCGCGAGCAGGATCTCAGGCAGGGCGGGCCAGAGCGCGGGAACCGGAATGGCGAAGGGTGACATGTCGCGCTCTCACTTCACGCCCAGAGCCGCGGTTTTCGTCGCCTGGAGCGCCGCCTGGGCCGTGGTGATCAGATGGTCGGTCGACGCCGCGAAGGCGTCGAGGATGGGTTGCGGCTGGAAGCCGTAATAGACGACGAGGATCAGGAGGGGGGCGAGCATCGCGATCTCGCGGGCGTTCAGGTCCGAGATCCCGCCCAGCTCCGGCCGGGTGAGCCGGCCGAACACCACCCGGCGGTAGAGCCAGAGCGCGTAGGCCGCCGAGAGGATCACGCCCGTCGTCGCGAAGAAGGCCACCCAGGGATTGGCGCGGAAGGCACCGGCCAGGGTCAGGAACTCGCCCACGAAGGAGGAGGTGCCCGGCAGGCCGACATTGGCCATGGTGAAGACCAGGAACGCCACGGCGTAGAGCGGCATGCGGTCCACGAGCCCGCCATAGGCCGCGATGTCGCGGGTGTGCATGCGGTCGTAGATCACGCCGACGCACAGGAAGAGCGCGCCCGAGACGAGCCCGTGCGAGATCATCACGAACATGGCGCCCTGGATACCCTGCGCGGTCATCGTGAACAGGCCCATGGTGACGAAGCCCATATGCGCCACCGAGGAATAGGCGATGAGCTTCTTCATGTCCTCCTGCATCAGGGCGACAAGCGACGTGTAGATGATCGCGATCACCGAGAGCGAGTAGATCAGCGGCGCGAAATAGGCCGAAGCGTCGGGGAACATGGGCAGGCAGAAGCGCAGGAAGCCGTAGCCGCCGAGCTTGAGCAGGATCGCGGCCAGCACCACCGAGCCCGCCGTGGGCGCCTGGACGTGCGCGTCGGGCAGCCAGGTGTGGACCGGCCACATCGGCATCTTCACCGCGAACGAGGCGAAGAAGGCGAGGAAGAGCCATGTCTGGAGCGCCGGCGCGAAGCGGTGCTGCAGGAGGCGCACGATGTCGGTCGTGCCGGCGTCCCAGTACATCGCGATCATCGCGACGAGCATCAGGAGGGAGCCCAGCAGGGTGTAGAGGAAGAACTTGAAGGCCGCATAGATGCGCCGCTTGCCGCCCCAGATGCCGATG
>DASPJU010000783.1:0-5151 GCA_035628475.1 Salinarimonas sp.
GCGGAGAAGTCAACATGATGATCGCGCAGCTTTCGACCGCGAAGCCGTTCATCGATGGAGGCCAGCTGCGCGCCCTGGGAGTTGCGAGCAAGAATCGTAGTGTTGCGATGCCCGATTTGCCGACGATCGCGGAGGCAGGCCCGTTCCCGGGGTTTGAGGCCGTGTCGTGGTATGCGCTCATGGCCCCTGCAGGCACCCCGGCGGCGGCAATCAACATCCTTCAACGCGAGGCAGCGCGGGCGATCCGATCTCCCGATTTGAAGGCTTCACTCGAAGCTCAGGGGGCACAGCCTGTCGGCAGCACGCCTGCGGAGCTGTCCGCTACCATAGCCGCTGATACTGAACGCTGGCGCAAGGTGATTGTGGACGCAGGTATTCAGGTGAACTGAGGCTGTGGATTTCTCCAGCACGAAGGGCGATCCGACTGCCGGCTCAATGTTGATTATGGGAGCCGCGCCCCTGAGCGCAACGCCGACACGGGTGCTTGCGGGTAGACGTTGGAACGTTAAATCACATGCACGCGGGAGGCACGGGCGAGTTAAGGATCACCGGTGCCATGCTGAACGGCCATGCGGGCGGCGTCGACCAGCGCGACTGACGGAGGTCACCGGCGTGCACGCCGGTCGTCGGTCGTTTGTCGAGAGCGGCCCAGATAGACGCGTCTGCTTCCTCTTATCCTTCGCTCCGAAGCGGACAGGCTGCATTCGGCCAGTCCCGGTTGTTCGACGTCGAGCAGATAAAGTTGATACGGACGTTTCAGAAACCGATTGAGCCTGTGGACCCGACGCTGAGACGAGCCGAACGCCGTGATTAAGGCGAGACGTCCCGGGCCTGACGGGGAACAGGACGATGCGAGCCGAGTCAGCGGGGCAGGAGCCCCATTGGGAGCTAAGTTTTTCGTCCTCGCGCTCACCGGGCCGTGCCACTAAGGTAAAGCCCGTTTCGCGGCCGAGGGCGGGCCCTCGCTGCCCAGGGTTTATCGTGCATGGCCGAGGTCGAGCTTGTCAGGGTCACGAAAAGCTGGGGCGAGGCCGCCGCAGTGGACGGGGTAAGCTTCTCCGTCTCCCAGGGCACCCTCGCGGCCGTGCTCGGGCCCTCGGGTTGCGGGAAGTCGACGACGCTCCGGCTCGTGGCGGGGCTCGAGACCGCGAGCGCTGGGCGGATCGTCATCGGCGGGTGCGACGTGACGGCGTTGCCGCCGGCGAAGCGCGGCATCAGCATGGTTTTCCAGAGCTACGCGCTCTTTCCGCATCTGTCAGTCGCCGAGAACATCCTTTTCGGGCTCAAGGTGCGCCGCGTGCCGCGCGCGGAGCGCGACGAGCGGCTCAAGGACGTCGCCGATCTGCTGGGCCTCTCCGCCCTCCTCGACCGCAAGCCCTCCCAGCTCTCGGGCGGGCAGCAGCAACGCGTGGCGCTCGGGCGCGCCATCGTGGCCCGCAGCCCCGTCTGCCTTATGGACGAGCCGCTCTCCAACCTCGACGCGCAGCTGCGGGTCGAGATGCGCCGGGAGATCCGCGACCTGCAGCGGCGGCTCGGCATCACGATGCTCTACGTCACCCACGACCAGGTCGAGGCCATGACCATGGCGGACCAGGTGGTCCTAATGCGCGACGGGCGCATCGAGCAGGACGCTCCGCCAGCCGAGCTCTACGAGCGGCCCGCGAGTGCCTTTGTGGCGCGCTTCGTCGGCACGCCGCCCATGAACGTCCTGCCCTTCTCCGCCGTGGCCCAGGCCGGCCCGGAGCTCGGCCGGCCGCCGGGCGGGCGCAGACCCACGGAGGTGGCGATTGGCGTGCGGCCGGAGCTGGTGCGCATCAGCGAAGCTGGCGTCCCGGCGCGGGTTGTGGCGGCGGAGTATCTCGGGGCCGATACGCTGATCGAGGCTCGCGTCGACGACCACGCGGTTATCGTGCGCCGACCAGGCCGGGTCCGGGTCGCCACGAACGATGCGGTGCGCCTCGCCTGGAGCCCCGCGGACGCGCACTGGTTCGACCTGTCGTCGGACCGACGCATCGACGCAACATGACAGAGATCGATGCGGGCACACCGCGCACAGCAAGCCGGCTGCGTAAGCCGGCGCAGGGAAGGGAGAGGACCATGGACAGACGTCAATTCATCGCCGGGGCCGCGTCGCTCGCGGGCTCGGTTGCCATGCCGGCCGTGGCGCAGCAGGGCGCCGCGGAGGTGTCGTTCTTCTATCCCGTCGCGGTCGGCGGCCCCATTACCAAGCTGATTGACGCCTACGGCGTGGAATTCGAGAAGGCTAACCCGAACGTCAAGGTGCGGCCGATCTATGCCGGCACCTACCAGGAAACGATCGTGAAGGCGCTCACCGCGCACAAGAGTGGCAACCCGCCGGTCACGTCGGTGCTGCTCTCCACTGACATGTTCACACTGATCGATGAGGATGCCATCATCCCGTTCGACGATTTCATCAAGACGGACGAGGACCGGACTTGGCTTTCGAGCTTCTTTCCCGCCTTCATGGCGAACAGCCAGACCGGCGGGAAGACCTGGGGCATCCCCTTCCAGCGCTCGACCATCGTCCTCTACTACAACAAGGACCTCTTCCGTGAGGTCGGCCTCGACCCGGAGAAGCCGCCGGCGACCTGGGCGGAGCAGCTGGAATTTGCGCAGAAGCTGACGAAGCGCGACGCGTCCGGCAACGCCACCCAGTGGGGTGTTCAGATCCCCTCCTCCGGCTTCCCCTACTGGCTCTTCCAGGGCCTCACGACCCAGGCCGGCGCGATCCTCGCCAACCCGGAAGGCAACCGCACCTTCTACAATGCGCCGGAGGTGGTGGAGGCTCTGCAATACTGGGTCGACCTCGCGACCAAGCACCGCGTCCACCCACCGGGCATTGTCGAATGGGGCACGACCCCGCGCGACTTCTTCGAGCGAAAGGTCGCGATGATGTGGACGACGACAGGCAACCTGACGAATGTCCGCACGAACGCCAAGTTCCCCTTCGGCGTCGCCATGCTCCCGGCCCACAAGCGCCGCGGCAGCCCCACGGGTGGGGGCAACTTCTACATCTCGAAGAAGGCGAGCCCTGCGCAGCAGCAGGCGGCCTTCGCCTTCATCAAGTGGGTCACGGCACCCGAGCGCGCGGCACAGTGGGGCATCGACACCGGCTACGTCGCCGTGACACCCGCCGCCTACAAGACGCCCGCGATGGAGAAATACGTCGCCGAGTTCCCGCCGGCCGCGGTCGCGCGCGACCAGCTCGAATTCGCCGTGGCGGAGCTCTCGACGCACGAGAACCAACGCGTGACGAAGGCGCTCAATGACGGTCTCCAGGCGGCGCTGACCGGCACCAAGGCGCCGGCCCAGGCGCTCAACGACGCCCAGGCCGAGGCCGAGCGCATCCTGCGTCCCTATCGCTGATCCCCTCCTCCGGGACGGCGCGAGCCGTCCCGGACCCGCCCGGGCCGCCCATGAACAGCCGCCTCTCTGCCACCATTCATGGCTGGCTCCTGCTCCTGCCAGCGATGACGCTGCTTGCCGTGTTCACGCACTGGCCGGCGGTGGCGAGCATTGTCGAGAGCTTCTACTCGACGCCCCGCCCGCGGCGCCCCTCGCGCTTCGTTGGCGCGGACAACTATGCCCAGATGCTCGGCGACCCAATCTTCTGGCAGGCGCTCGTCAACAATCTCTGGTTCGCGCTCGGCACGATTCCGATCTCGATCGGGCTTGCGCTCCTCATGGCGGTCTGGGTCAACGACCGCATTCTCGGGCGCACCTGGATCCGGATGGCCTATTTCACACCGACGATCCTACCAATGATCGCGGTGGCGAATATCTGGCTGTTCTTTTTCACCCCGCAATACGGTCTTGTCGAGCAGATCGCCGGGTGGCTCGGGGCGGCGCCCCGCAACTGGCTCGGTTCCCGTGATACGGCCCTTGTCGCCGTGATCGTAGTGGCGATCTGGAAGGAGGCGGGGTTCTTCATGATCTTCTACCTCGCCTCGCTCCAGACGATCTCGCCGACCCTCGCCGAAGCCGCGGCGCTGGAGGGCGCCTCGCGCTGGACCTACTTCCGGCGGGTTCAGTTCCCGCTCCTCATGCCGACGACGCTGTTCGTCCTTATTAACGCGGTGATCAACGCCTTCCGGATGATTGACCACATCATCGTCATGACCCGGGGCGGGCCGGACAACGCCACGACGCTGCTGTTGTTCTACATCTACCAGGTCGGGTTCAATTTCTGGGACACGACCTACGCAGCGGCGCTCACCGTCGTGCTGCTCGCCATGCTCGCCCTAATTGCGCTGGTCCAGTACGGCTGGCTCGAACGCCGGATCCACTATCGATGAGCGCCGACGAGATCGCCCCGACCCGGCGGGTCGCCGCGCCGCGCCGGCGCCGCCTAGCCGAGACGCGCACGGACCCTTACGCCCCCACGGGCGCCTGGCTGGCGTTGGAGAGCGTCGCCGCGGCTTTGCTCGCGTTGCTATGGATTCTGCCGCTCGCCTATGCGGCCTGGGCGGCCTTCCATCCCGCGGAATACACAACCCGCTTCGCGCTTCTGGCGCCCCTGACGCTGGAGAATTTCGAACGTGCCTGGGCGGCGGCGCCCTTCGCGCGCTATTTTCTCAACACGATCGTCCTCGTGACGCTGATCCTCGCCTGCCAGCTCGTGCTCGGCACGCTCGCCGCCTATGCCTTCGCGCGTTACGACTTCGTGGGCAGCAACGTGGCTTTCGCCCTGGTGTTGGTCCAGCTCATGATCATGCCGGACGTGCTGATCGTGGAGAACTACAGGACAATGACCCGGCTCGGGCTCGTCGACACGATTCCCGCGATCGCGCTGCCCTACATCGCCTCCGCCTTCGGCATCTTCCTCCTGCGCCAGACCTTCAAGACCGTGCCGCGCGAGCTCGACGACGCCGCGCGCATCGAGGGGGCGGGGCCCTTGCAGGTGCTCTGGCGGGTTTATGTTCCGCTCGCCCGCCCGGTCTATATCGCCTATGGCCTCGTCTCGGTGAGCTACCATTGGAACAACTTCCTCTGGCCGCTGATCGTCACCAATTCGGTGGAGACACGGCCGCTCACCGTCGGGCTGTCGGTCTTCGCGTCGACCGATCAGGGCATCGACTGGTCGATCATCACCGCCGCGACGCTGATAACGTCGGGGCCGCTGCTTGTGGC
>DASPJU010000784.1:0-5499 GCA_035628475.1 Salinarimonas sp.
GTCGAGACGCCATGATGCCGCGAGGGAGCGCCGCGGTCCAAGTCCGGCCTGACTGCCTTCGACGCCATGCCCTCGCGCTCCCGTCCGCTCAGTTCATCGCCTGGGTGGATCCCGGATCGGTGGGGTTGTCGAGCTCCGCCCGCAGGCCCTCCTCGATCAGCGCCATGGCCTCGGCCTCCTCGATGCCCGTCTCCATCGCGTAGACGCGGGCGGCGTGACGGGCGAGGTCGACCAGCAGCACGCCCCAGGTGAACGGGTCGTCGAAGGCGCGGCGCAGGGCGACGCTCACGCCGCCGTCCACCACCGAGGCGCGCAGGATCTCGACCCCGCCATTCTCCTGGGCGTCGGGCGGGGGCGTGAGCTCGTCGAACTTGCCCGCCATCGCGTCACCGGTAGCAGACGGCCTTGGCCGCCTGGACCACGTCCGCCACCGTCGGCAGCGCGAGCTTCTCTAGGTTGGCCGCGTAGGGCATCGGCACGTCCTTGCCGGTCACCCGCGCCACTGGCGCGTCGAGATAGTCGAAGGCCTTCTCCATGATCCGCATGGCGATCTCGGCGCCGACGCCCGATTGCGGCCAGCCCTCCTCGACCGTGACGCAGCGCCCCGTCTTCATCACGGAGGCCACGATCGTGTCGGTGTCCATCGGGCGGATCGTGCGCAGGTCGATCACCTCCGCGTCGATGCCCTCCTTCTCGAGCTCGTGCGCGGCCTTCAGCGCGTAGGTCATGCCGATCGAGAAGGAGACGATGGTGACGTCCTTACCCTTGCGGTGGATGCGCGCCTTGCCGATCGGCACCGTGAAGTCGTCGAGCCTCGGCACCGGGAAGGACTGCCCGTAGAGGATCTCGTTCTCGAGGAAGATCACGGGGTTCGGATCGCGGATGGCGCTCTTGAGCAGCCCCTTGGCGTCCGCCGCCATGTAGGGCGCCACGACCTTGAGGCCGGGCACCTGGCTGTACCAGGCCGTGAAGTCCTGCGAGTGCTGGGCCGCGACGCGCGACGCCGCGCCGTTGGGTCCCCGGAACACGATGGGGCAGCCGAGCTGGCCGCCCGACATGTAGAGGGTCTTGGCCGCCGAGTTGATGATGTGGTCGATCGCCTGCATGGCGAAGTTGAAGGTCATGAACTCGACGATGGGCTTGAGGCCCACGAAGGCCGCGCCGACGCCCATGCCGCCGAAGCCGTGCTCCGTGATGGGCGTGTCGACCACGCGCCGCGCGCCGAACTCCTGGAGGAGGTTCTGCGTGACCTTGTAGGCGCCCTGGTACTCGGCGACCTCCTCGCCCATGACGAAGACGCTCTCGTCCCGGCGCATCTCCTCCGCCATGGCGTCGCGCAGCGCCTCGCGCACCGTCATGGTGACGAGCTCCGTGCCCTCGGGGATCTCCGCCATGGCGTCGTAGGACGACACGTTGGAGATGACGGCGGGCGCCGCGGGGGTCGCGACGGGAGCCGCGTTGCCGCCGGCGCGCCCATCGGGGGCCGGGCGGTCCGCCATGCCCTCCGCCTGCATGTCCGGCGTCGGCGCGGGCTGCGGCGCCGAGGGGCCGGGTGCCGGGGGCGCCTCGGGGGCCGCCCCCGCCCGCGCGCCGCCGGCGGCCGCCGCCGAGACGTCCTCGCCCTCGCCCGCGATGATCGCGATGGGGGTGTTCACGGCCACGTTGTCGGTGCCGTCGGCGACCAGGATCTTGGCCAGCACGCCCTCGTCGACCGCCTCCACCTCCATGGTGGCCTTGTCGGTCTCGATCTCCGCGAGGACGTCGCCGGACTTGATCCGGTCGCCCTCTTTTTTAAGCCATTTCGCGAGCTTGCCCTGCTCCATAGTGGGGGAGAGGGCGGGCATCAGGACGTCGACGGGCATGGTTTCTCGTCTCGTGCGGGCCGCGCGGGCGGTCAGATGAGGATGTCGGTATAGAGCTCAGACACGTCCGGCTCCGGATCGCTGGAGGCGAAGTCCGCCGCCTCGTTGACGATCGCCCGGATCTCGCCGTCGATCGCCTTGAGGGCGTCCTCGCCGACGCCGTGCATCTCGAGGAGGCGGCGGCGCACCTGCTCGATCGGGTCGTGCTCCTCGCGCATGCGGGCGACCTCGTCCTTCGAGCGGTACTTCGCCGGGTCCGACATGGAGTGCCCGCGGTAGCGGTAGGTCATCATCTCCAGGATGAAGGGCCCCTCGCCCGAGCGGGCATGCTCCAGGGCGCGCTGCGAGGCCGCGAGCACGGCGCGCACGTCCATGCCGTCGACCTGCTCGCCGGGGATGTTGAAGGAGAGGCCCCGCTTGGAGAAGTCCGTCTGGGCCGAGGAGCGGTTCACCGCCGTGCCCATGGCGTAGCGGTTGTTCTCGATCACGTAGACGACGGGCAGCTTCCAGAGCGCCGCCATGTTGAAGCTCTCGTAGACCTGGCCCTGATTGGCGGCGCCGTCCCCGAAGAAGGTCATGCAGACCTGCCCCGAGTTCTTGTACTTGTTGGCGAACGCGATGCCGGTGCCGAGCGACACCTGGGCGCCCACGATGCCGTGGCCGCCATAGAACTCCTTCTCCTTGGAGAACATGTGCATCGAGCCGCCCTTGCCTTTGGAGTAGCCTCCGCGGCGCCCGGTGAGCTCGGCGAGCACGCCCTTGGGGTCCATGCCCATGACCAGCATGTGGCCGTGGTCCCGGTAGCCCGTGATCATCTGGTCGCCGTCCTTGGCGGCCATGCGCATGCCGACCACGACGGCCTCCTGGCCGATATAAAGGTGGCAGAAGCCGCCGATCAGGCCCATGCCGTACATCTGGCCCGACTTCTCCTCGAAGCGGCGGATGAGCAGCATCTCGCGGTAGGCCTGGAGCTCCTGATCCTTGCTCAGGGTCGGCGTGTTCGATACCGCCTTCGTCGAAACGGGCTTAGCCCGAGTGGCGCCCCGGGCGCCCTTCGCGCCGGTGGCGGCCCCTGCGGATCGTGCAGCCGTGGCCATCAAAGCTCTCCGATCGGAACGTGTCGTCCTCCTTTAACGCACGGACATGCCGAAAGCTACACGACCAGGAGGCACCTGGTGTGCAGCGCAACATGGCTAAGCCGCTACATGAGAAGCAGATTTGACGATGAACCGGAATTCGGTTCATCGTTCGCCGGACCGTGCGTCCGGAGCAGGCCGGACCTAGGTCCTCATGGCCCGGTGATGATCACGAGATCATTGCGATGGACGCGTCCCAGCATGGTGCGGGCCCGCTCCTCCAGGAGGTCGCGGTCGATCTGGTCGCTGCGCAGCAGCGCGATGCGCCGGTCCCACTCGGCGCGTTCGGCCTTGACCACGGCGAGGTCCCCGGAGAGCCCCGCGATCTGCGCCTTGAGCGTGCGCTTGGCCTCGAGGCCGCGGCTGCCGTTATGCGCGTGGTGCACGAAATAGCCGACCAAAGCCGCCGCGATCCCGTAGAGGACGAGGGGGAGGATGAAGGCGCGGGCGCGTTTCCTGACGACCATGCCGGGAGGATGGGGCGGCGTGGTTAAGAACGGGTTTCAGCCCGGCGCGCCAGCAGCCTCGGCCCCGTCGAGGCGATCACGAGGCCACCCACGATGAGGGCGACCCCGAGGGTCTGGAGCGGGCCGGGCCATTCGCCGAGCATCGGAACCGCGAGCAGCGTTCCGACCACCGGGATGAGCGGCGGGAAGCGCTGCGCCTCCGCGGCGCCCAGCGTGCGCACGGCGCTGCCCCACAGCCACAGGCCGAGAATCAGGTTGAGCACCCCCTGGTTCACCGCGTGGAAGAGCACGACCAGCGGATCCACCCGGCCGATCGAGGAGCCCAGGAGCGCATAGACCGGCAGGAAGCTCAAGGAGAGCACCGCCACCACCGCCGTCGAGGCGATGGCGCCCACCCGCCAGCGCTGGAGGAGCAGCGGGTAGAGCCCCCAGAGCGCGCCCGCGGCGAGGAAGCAAAGGTCGCCCAGCGCGACCGCCCGCGATCCGCTGGTCCCGCCGGCGATGCCGATGCAGGCGAGCCCGGCCAGCACCGTGGCGATCCCGGCGACGATCGGCGCTGGGCGGATGCCAAACAGGACGATGCTGCCCACCGCGCCGATCACCGTCACGGTCCCGGGCTGGATCGCGGCCCCGTGCGCGGCTGGGGCGAGGGAGAGCCCCGTGTTCATGAGGAGCACCATGGGCACGCCGCTCATCGCGGCGAGCGTGATCCCCCGCCCCCAGCCGATCCCGGCGCAGGTGGCCGCGCCCGCGCGCAGGAACACCGGCAGGAGCAGCAGGCCGCCCACAGCGAAGCGCAGCGCCGCGAGGTCGTTCGGCGTGAGGCCGTTGAGCGTCGCGTGCCGGGTGAGGACGAAGTTGCCGCCATAGATCAGGACCGCGACCAGCATGGCCGCGATCGCCCCCGGACGGGTCGCGAGGAAACGTGTCATCCCGCATGGAAACCCATCGTTCAGCATCGGGGAAGACCGCCCCGCGCAGGGCACCCCTGCTTTACCGGGCCGCGGCATGCTGCCCCCATGACCGAAGCCTCCCCCTCCCCCGACCGCCTGCGCCGCCTGATCCTCGCCGGCGCCCCCGCCGCCCTGGCCGCCGGCTGCCTGCCCGCCTCGGCCGGGCCGCTCCCCGCCGTGACCCTGCCGCCGGTCGCGGGGCTCGTGGATCGCAGCGGACGTCCGGTGCCGGGGATCGAGCCGGACACGTTCCGGCGCGGCTTCGCGCTCCTCAACGTGTGGGCGTCGTGGTGCCCCTATTGCCGCTCCGAGCACGGGCTGCTGACGGAGGTGGCCGCCGATCCGCGTCTGCGCCTCGTCGGGGCCATCTGGCGGGACACGCCCGAGAAGGCGGGTGCCTATCTGCGCGACCACGGCAACCCGTTCGCGGCGGTGGGCCTGGACGAGGCGGGCGTGCTGGCCAACACGCTGCGCCAGCGCGGGGTGCCGGCGAGCTATCTGGTCGACGCGGGAGGACGGGTCGTGCTGCGCCAGCCGGGGGCGATCACGCCCGAATGGGTGCGCGACGTCTTGAAACCGCGGCTCACCGCGGCGATCTGACCGTTGCGCCCGGGGCCGTCCTGCGCTTGACGGGTGCGCGATCCGATCCCGACGAGAAGCCATGTCCCGCCCCGACGTCAGCCAGCTCGGCCGCGCCAGCGCGCAGCCGCAACACCCCGACGAAGCCGTGCTCGAGCGCGTGCCCAACCCGCATGCCGACACCGACTACGTGGCCCGCTTCACCGCGCCCGAGTTCACCTCCATCTGCCCCGTGACGGGCCAGCCCGACTTCGCGATCCTCGTGATCGACTACGTGCCGGGCGACTGGCTGGTGGAATCGAAGTCGCTGAAGCTCTACCTGAACTCCTTCCGCAACCACGGCGCCTTCCACGAGGACTGCACGGTCGCGATCGGCCGCAAGCTCGCCGAGCTGCTCGGGCCGCGCTTCCTGCGCATCGGCGGATATTGGTACCCCCGCGGCGGCATCCCGATCGACGTGTTCTGGCAGACCGGCGAATTGCCCAAGACCGTGTTCCTCCCG
>DASPJU010000785.1:0-6985 GCA_035628475.1 Salinarimonas sp.
GCGAGGTGTCGCTGCGGGTCGAGCTGCAGCCCGGGGGCGACCAGGGTCAGCAGGCCGTGGTGGCGCGCATGCGCGAGGCCTTCGGCAACGAGTACGAGTTCCGCCGCGTCGAGGTGGTGGGCCCCCGCGTGTCGGGGGAGCTCGTCCAGTCGGGCATGCTCGGCGTGATCTTCGCGATCCTGGGCGTGCTGATCTATCTCTGGTTCCGCTTCGAGTGGCAGTTCGCCGTCGGCGCGGTGGTGGCGACGCTCCACGACCTCGTCCTCACGGTGGGCTTCTTCTGCCTCACCCAGCTCACCTTCGACATGACCTCGATCGCTGCGGTGCTCACGATTCTCGGCTACTCGCTCAACGACACGGTCGTGGTCTATGACCGCGTGCGCGAGACGTTGCGGAAGTACAAGCGCCTGACCATCTACGAGGTGCTCGACCTCTCGATGAACGCGACCCTGTCGCGCACCATCCTGACCGGCATCAGCGTGTTCCTGTCCCTCATCGCGCTCGCCATCTTCGGCGGCGAGATCATCCGCAGCTTCGCCTACGCCATGCTGTTCGGCCTCGTGATCGGCACCTATTCGTCGATCTTCATCGCGGCGCCGATCCTGATCTATCTCGGCCTGCGCGGGACGCCGACCGCCGAGTCCGCCGACATCGTCGGCAAGGCGCCCCAGGCGGCGGAGTAGGCCCGTGAGCGAGGGGCGCCTCCACGACGGCTTCCTGCCCGGGCGCTTCCCGATCGACGCCTACGGCAATGGCGGCTTCCGCTTCGGCGGCATGTCCCACCGCGGCTCGATCCTGGTCCTGCCCTCGGGCATCAAGGCTTGGGACGCGGTGGCGCCCGGTGACGTCACGCTCGCGAGCCTCCAGCCCGTCCTGGACGAGGCCGCGCAGGTGGAACTCCTGTTGGTCGGCATCGGGCACGATCTCGTGCGGCTGCCCGCGGGCGTCGTCGAGCGCCTGCGCGGGGCGGGCTTGCGCATCGAGGTGATGCAGACGGGCGCTGCCGCGCGAACCCTCAACGTGCTGCTGGGCGAGAACCGGCGCGTCGCCGCGGCCCTCCTCGCCGTCGCCTGATGGACGGGAGCCCGCACGCGCATTGCGAGGCGCTGGTGCGCGACCACGACCGCGACCGCTATCTCGCCACGCTCTTCGCCCCCGCCGACAAGCGACCCCACCTCTTCGCGCTCTACGCCTTCTCCCACGAGGTGGCGCGGGTGCGCGAGGCGGTGAGCGCGCCGCTCGCCGGCGAGATCCGCCTGCAATGGTGGCGCGACGCCCTGGAGGGGGCGGGGCACGGCGACGTCTCCGCGAATCCCGTCGCCGCGGCGCTCCTCGACACGGTCGAGCGCTTCCGGCTGCCCCGCTCCGCCCTCGTGGCCCTCGTCGACGCCCGGGTCTTCGATCTCTACGACGACCCGATGCCCACGATGAACGATCTCGAGGGCTATTGCGGCGAGACCTCCTCGGTGCTCGTGCGCCTCGCCAGCCTGGTGCTGGCCGACGGCGCCGATCCGGGCCATGCGGCGCAGGCGGGTCAGGCGGGGGTCGCCTACGCGCTCGCGGGGCTCGCCCGCGCCTTTCCCTGGCACGCGGCGCGCGGTCAGGTCTTCCTGCCGGAGGACCTCTTGGGGCGGAACGGCATCCATCGCGGCACCGTCACGGCGGGGCAGGGCGGACCCGGGGTCGATGCGGCGCTCGCCGAGCTTCGCGCCCTCGCCCGCCTGCGCCACGGGGAGGCGTTCGCCTCGCCGATACCCCGAGCCATCGCCCCCGCCTTCCTCCCCGCCGTCCTCGTGCCGCCCTATCTCGACCTGATGGAGCGGCGCGACTACGCGCCCTTTCGCACGGTCGTCGAGCTGGCCCCCTGGCGGCGGCAATGGGCGCTGTGGCGGGGAGCGAGACGGATCGCGCGGTAGCTCCCCTCTCCCTCTAGGAATGAGGGTACGGGAGCGAGCCTCCCGGGGCGTCACCGCCGGTCCCCGTTCCCTCTCTCCGAAGCGACGGGAGACCGCCTCACTCCGCCGCTACGGAGACCACATCCCTGCCCAGCCAGGCCGCAAGATCCGCCCGCGCCCGGTCGGTGAGCGCCTGCTTCTTCGCCCGCGTCTTGCCGGCGCCGCGAAGCCGCTTGCCGTCGGGGCTCTTGGGGGCCCGCTCCAGAGGCGGGAAGAGGCCGAAATTGACGTTCATGGGCTGGAAGGAGCGCGGGCCCTCGTCGATGGTCTCGATGTGGCCGCCCGTGATGTGGTTGATGAGCGCGCCCATGGCCGTGGTGTGGGGCAGGGGGCGCAGGGGAACGCCCAGCCGCTCGGCCGCGGCGAATCGGCCCGCCATCAGGCCCACCGCCGCGCTTTCCACGTAGCCCTCGCACCCCGTGATCTGCCCGGCGAAGCGAAGCCGCGGCTGCGCCTTCATCCGCAGGGTCGGATCGAGCAGCCGGGGGGAGTTGAGATAGGTGTTGCGGTGCAGGCCGCCGAGCCGGGCGAACTCGGCCCCCTCCAGCCCCGGGATCATGCGGAAGATCCGGCTCTGCTCGCCGTATTTCAGCTTGGTCTGGAAGCCCACCATGTTGAACAGGGTGCCCAAGGCATTGTCCTGGCGCAGCTGCACGACCGCGTAGGGCCTCTCAGGCGTGTGCGGGTTGGTGAGGCCCACGGGCTTCATGGGTCCGTGACGCAGGGTCTCCCGTCCACGCTCGGCCATGACCTCGATGGGCAGGCAGCCGTCGAAATAGGGGGTGTTCTCCCACTCCTTGAACTCGGTCTTCTCGCCCGCGAGCAGCGCGTCGATGAAGGCCTCGTACTCGTCGCGGTTCATGGCGCAGTTGATGTAGTCGGCGCCGGTGCCGCCAGGTCCCGCCTTGTCGTAGCGCGACTGGAACCAGGCTTTGCCCATGTCGATCGAGTCGCGGTGCACGATCGGGGCGATGGCGTCGAAGAAGGCGAGCGACGTCTCGCCCGTGAGCGCCAGGATCGCCTCGGCGAGCGCCGGGGAGGTGAGGGGGCCCGTGGCCACGACGACGCTGTCCCACGTGTCCGGCGGCAGCCCCGCCACCTCCGCCCGGTCGATCGTGACCAGCGGATGCGCCTCCAGGGCTGCCGTGACGGCGTCCGAGAACCCGTCCCGGTCGACGGCGAGCGCGCCGCCCGCCGGCACCTGGTGCCGGTCGCCGCAGGCCATGATCAGCGAGCCGAGGCGGCGCATCTCCTGATGCAGCAGGCCGACCGCGTTGGCATTGGCGTCGTCCGAGCGGAAGGAGTTGGAGCAGACGAGCTCGGCGAGCCCCCGCGTGCGGTGCGCCTCCGTCATCCGCTCGGGTCGCATCTCGTGCAGCACCACGGGCACGCCGGCCTGCGCGATCTGCCAGGCCGCCTCGGAGCCGGCGAGCCCGCCGCCGACGACGTGGATGGGGTTCATGTCCTGCGATCCCTGGATCCCTTGATCCCGTCTCATGCGCGGACGCGCGCGCGGGGTCAAGCGGCGCCCTGGAAACGCAAACGCCCGCCGGAGAGGCGGGCGCTGGCAATCGGCATACGGCGAAGCGCGTCAGGCGGCGCGCGCCACCGTGTCGATCTCGCTGCGGCTCAGGCCGATATCGTCGAGCTCGCGGTCGGTGAGGCGCGAGAGTTCCTGGACGGTCTCGCGGTAGCGCAGATAGGCGCGGATTCGCGCCAGGATCATCGTGACGAACATGGGAGGTCCTCCGGGCCGCGTTGGCTCGCGGCGATGCAACCTATGTAGGCGCCGATGGACCATCGGGGCAGGGGGAAGCCATCATGGCAGCCATGCATTGCCGCTAGCCGATCGTCACGATTTCTTCACCTTGACAGCGCACGGACATAACAACCGGGAAGTCATGCGTTCGGACGGGGGAGGAGGTGCGCGCCCGCACAGCGTTGCGTCGTACCACGCGCTCTCGCAAGAACGTTCATGCTGCGGCGCGACAACGCTCGCGGAACGCTGTCGTGGCCACGCGCCGGCGCTTCAAAGCCTATGCGACGTGCCGGCCCTCACCCGAGAGCCTCGCGCAGGCGCGTCGCGCCGTCGCGCTCGAACCACCGGCCATGGGCGAAGATTACCCGCTCCGGTTGGAGCGCCACCAGTCGTTCGACGGCCTCGCGGGTCTCGGCCCCGCCGAGCCGGAGCGCCAGGCGCAGGTAAGCGGGCGGTTGCGCCTTCGGGGCCGTGACTCCGGTCGCCTGGGCGAAGAGCCGGGTGGCGAGGGGCAGCTTGCCAGGCTCGAGGCTCTGGACGAGGTCGGTGAGGATCAGCGTGCGGCTGGCGCGGTGGAAGAAGGCCACCTCGCGGAAGCCGAACGACGCCTTGATCAGCACTTGCTCGATGAGGTCGCGCCAGCGATCGGGCGCCTCGTCGCCCAGATCATGGTCGAGGCGCACCCCCGCGCCCTTGACCTGCGGCCGATCGCGCAGGCCCGGCGCCACATAGGTCGCAGCCCCGGGCACGCGCTCCTGCCACTCCTTCAGATAGGTCCAGTGCGCCACGTTCGGCGCCACGAAGAACCGGATCGGTCCGAGGGCCTCCAGCTCCTTCTGCAGCTTCCCGTCCCAGCGGGTCGGCGAATGCAGCCAGACCGAGCCGTCGGGAAAGCGGATCACCGTCATCCGCACAGGCAGCGCCAGGCCGCCAGGGCGGATGGGGCCGGAATCGACGATCCAGACATCGTCGGCGACGGGCTTGAGGGTGTCGAGGGGAGGATCGGTGACGTCGGAGGGGTGGGGCAAGGCTAGGGTTTCCGGCTGCGCCGGGATCAACGCAGCCGAATGCATTTGGATCGCAGCCTTTCGCCTACTCCGCCGCCTCCCGTTTCTCCCCGCCGGCCGGCCGCCTCGCCAGCACCTCCTTGAGGAACCGGCCCGTATGGCTCGCGGGGTTCTTGGCGATCCCCTCCGGCGTGCCGGAGGCCACGATGCGCCCGCCGCCGTCGCCGCCCTCGGGGCCAAGGTCCAGCACCCAATCGGCGGTCTTGATGACCTCGAGGTTGTGCTCGATCACCACCACCGAATTGCCCTGGTCGGCGAGCTCGTGCAGCACCTCCAGGAGCTTGGCGACATCGTGGAAGTGGAGGCCCGTGGTGGGCTCGTCGAGGATGTAGAGGGTGCGGCCCGTGGCGCGGCGCGACAGCTCCTTGGAGAGCTTGACGCGCTGAGCCTCGCCGCCGGACAGCGTGTTGGCCTGCTGCCCGACATGGATGTAGCCCAGGCCCACGCGGCAGAGCGTCTCCATCTTCTCGCGGATCGAGGGCACGGCCTTGAACAGCTCGCGGGCCTCTTCCACCGTCATGTCAAGGACATCGGCGATGGACTTGTCGCGGTACTTCACCTCCAGGGTCTCGCGGTCGTAGCGCTTGCCCTTGCAGACGTCGCAGGTCACGTAGACGTCCGGCAGGAAGTGCATCTCGATCTTGATGACGCCGTCGCCCTGGCAGGCCTCGCAGCGCCCGCCCTTCACGTTGAAGGAGAAGCGCCCCGCCTGGTAGCCCCGCGCCTTGGCCTCGGGCAGGCCCGCGAACCATTCGCGGATCGGCGTGAAGGCGCCGATATAGGTGGCGGGGTTGGAGCGCGGCGTGCGGCCGATGGGCGACTGGTCGATGTCGATGACCTTGTCGAGGAACTCGATCCCCTCGATGCGGTCGTGCGGGGCCGGGTGCTCCATCGCGCCGTTGAGCTTGCGCGCCACGGCCTTGTAGAGCGTGTCGATGACCAGCGTCGACTTGCCGCCCCCCGAGACGCCGGAGATGCAGGTGAAGGTGCCGAGCGGGATCTCGGCCGACACTTCCTTCAGGTTGTTGCCCCGGGCGCCGACCACCTTCAGCACCTTGCCCTTCGTGCCCTTCCTGCGCGATTTCGGGGCGGGCACGCCGCGCCGGCCGGTCAGGTAGTCGCCCGTGAGCGAGGCGGGATTCGCCATCACCTCCTCTGGCGTCCCCTTGGCGATCACCTCGCCGCCATGGATTCCGGCGCCGGGGCCGATATCGACCACGTAATCGGCCTGGCGGATCGCGTCTTCGTCGTGCTCGACCACGATGACCGTGTTGCCGAGATCGCGCAGGCGCTTCAGCGTGCCCAGCAGCCGCTCGTTGTCGCGCTGGTGCAGGCCGATGGAGGGCTCGTCCAGCACGTAGAGCACGCCCGTGAGCCCCGAGCCGATCTGCGAGGCGAGGCGGATGCGCTGGCTCTCGCCGCCCGACAGGGTGCCGGAGGCGCGGGCGAGCGTCAGGTAGTCGAGGCCCACGTCGACGAGGAAGGTGAGGCGGTCGCGGATCTCCTTGAGGATGCGGACCGCGATCTCGTTCTGCTGCGCGTTGAGCCGCTCCGGCAGCGTGCCGAACCAGGCATGGGCGTCGCGCACCGACAGCCCGGTGGCCTGGCCGATATGGCACCCGGCGATCTTCACGGCCAGCGCCTCGGGCTTCAGGCGCGCGCCGCCGCGGGCCGAGCAGGGCACGTCGCTCATGAAGCGGGAGATCTCCTCCCGCGACCAGTCGGACTCCGTCTCCCGGTAGCGCCGCTCCAGGTTCGTGATCACGCCCTCGAAGGTCTTCTTCACCTCGTAGGCGCGAAGCCCGTCGTCATAGGCGAAGCGGATCGCCTCCCGGTTGCCGTAGAGGATCACCTTGCGGACCTCCTCCGGCAGCTCGCGCCAGGGCAGCGTCGTCTTGGTCTTGTAGTGGCGGGCGATGGCCTCGAGCGTCTGCCCGTAATAGGGCGAGGTCGACTTGGCCCAGGGCGCGATGGCACCGCCGCGCAGGGTCTGGCTCTCGTCCGGCACCACGAGGGCCGGATCGACCTTCGCCTCGTGGCCGATGCCGGAGCAGACCGGGCAGGCGCCGAAGGGATTGTTGAACGAGAACAGCCTGGGTTCGATCTCCGGGATCGTGAACCCCGAGACAGGGCAGGCGAACTTCTGGCTGTAGATGATGCGCCTGGCCTCGCCCTTCTCGTCCTTCTCGTCGGCAAGCTCTACG
>DASPJU010000786.1:0-2199 GCA_035628475.1 Salinarimonas sp.
ATCCTCCAGGAACGGACCGGCACCGTCGCCCGCTACGCCTCCCAGGCCGACTACGGCGCCGACGGCGCCAAGAACTACGCCCTCTGGCGCCTCATGCACTCCCTCGACTACATGGAACGCCGCTCCGGCACCGGCCTCTCCTCGTCCTACTACTTCGACACGGAGCAGGAGTTCGACATCCGACTCGACGACGACCTCAAGTCCCGCATCAAGGTCAGCGACCCCAAGGGCACCATCTGGGGCGTCAACGTCCAGGACGAGCAGGGCAAGCTCAACGCCCGCACCTGCAACGAGTCCGCCCTCCAGAACCTCGCCCGCATGGTCGACGGCCGCGTCATCAACCTGAAGGACTACATCACCCTCTACTCCGGCCGCGACGTCACCTGGATCTGCCCCCAGCGCATCCGCCCCGTCGGGTTCCAGTCGGGGCAGGGCGCCGGCGGCGTCACCGTCGACAACCTCCACCTCCTCGGGCCCCGGTCCCGCGTCCGCGTCACCAAGGCCGGGCTCCCCCCGCTCGAGACCCGCATCACCGGCAACTCGATCCTCGGGCAGGGCGGCCAGGACGGCTTCACCTGCGAGCGCTCCGTCGCCGCCTACATCGACGGCGTCATCGAGGTCGAACAGCGCCACCCGGTCAACATCAACACCGCCAAGCGCGAGACGCTCACCGCGATGTTCGAGGGGCTCCGCCTCTTCCGGGTCCCCCAGAGCCTCGTCGACCGCGCCGCCGCCGCCCAGCTCGCCACCCGCTTCGCCGGACGCGACATCCAGCGCCTCGAGCAGTTCCTCCTCGCCCTCGCCAGCTCGTCGCTCAACAACCCCCAGAAGCTCGCCGTGGCCCTCAACGCCGTCTGCCCCAACGCCGCCCTCCTCGAGGGCACCGGCACGGTCCCGATCTGCTTCAAGTCGTACGACGTCTACACCCTGGAGGCCGCCGCCTCCATGAACAATCCCGCGGGCGCCGAAGTCGCCGGCCGGGGCTACCGCGAGGTGGTCAGCGTGTCGCCCCCCGCGTCGCTCCGCAAGTACTGCGAGAGCCAGTACGACTTCAACCAGATGATGTCCCAGCTCGTCGTCGCGATGCAGACCATCCGGCCCGACCTCGCCTTCGGCGGCTACCCCTTCGGCAACCGCATGCTCTCCTATCCGCGCCCCTACACCGAGCCCGCGGACGTCACCCTCAAGCCCCAGCAGGGCCAGAACGAGGCGTTCGTGACGGTCACCCCCGCCCAGGACCACCGCGGCGAGAACCCGGACGGCTACGAGCGCGACCTGGTCGGCTGGAACACCGACCCGCACAGCCGGTACCACTACACGAACGAGCTGGACGGCAAGAAGGTGTCGGGGCCCGAAACGTTCCCCTGGAACCAGTTCTTCGCGTTCAACCACACGTCCGAGGACGACCTCGAGCCGGGGCAGCAGCGGCCCGACACCGGCTCCGGCGGCTTCGAGGTCTGGGTCCGGTTCGACGGCACGCCCGGCGGCGTCTCGCTCTTCGAGATCCAGGAGCAGCCGACGACCAACCGCGTCTCGCTCCGCGTCGAGGGCAGCGACCTCGTCCTGACGGCGGCCGACTCGACCATCCCCAACACGGCCGATCCGTTCGGCCGCATCGCCAACGGCGTCGCCGAGATCCGCTGGCCCAATTTCCAGATCACGGCCGACACCTGGACCCACTTCGGCGCCTACTGGAAGAGCAACCGCCACGCCGACCTCGCGCTGCTCGTCGACGGCTTCTCCGACCCCCAGGCGAAGTTCATGCATTACGACCGGCCCGGCGGCAACAAGCTGATGACCAAGCTCTCGAGCGCGCTCACCCAGACGTCGACCAACCTGACGCTCGTCGATTCGTCGTTCTGCCCCACCGGCAACGAGTTCACGCCGCTCCTGATCGGCAACGAGGTCGTGCTCTTCAACGCCGGCAGCGGCACGGCCGTCCGGGGCGCCCGCGGCACGGCCCCCCAGGATCACGACTCGCAGGTCAACGTCTCGCTCTACGGCTACTCGAGCAAGATCCGCCGGGGAACGATCAACGTCCAGCTCAACGCCAATTTCAGCGTCGATCTCAATTACAACAACGGCATCCCGCAGACGACCGCGACGTCGAGGTTCAACTTCGGCCAGAACCCCCAGGCGAACGTCGCCGGCGACTTCCAGGACCCCACGACCATGCAGTGGCAGGTGCAGAGCACGGCG
>DASPJU010000787.1:0-4220 GCA_035628475.1 Salinarimonas sp.
TGCGGCTTCGTCCTCTCCCGCCGGGTGCTGGACGAAGCCGAGATCCTCACGATCGCCCTCGACCCCAGCTTGCGCGGACGCGGCCATGCCCGCCCGCTCCTGCGCCGGCACCTCGACGCGCTCGCCACGCGCGGGGTCCGCCACGTGCACCTGGAGGTCGACGAGGCCAATGCCCCCGCGCTGGCGCTGTATCGCCGCCTCGGCTTCCGCGAATCCGGCCGCCGCCCGGGCTATTACGCCCTGCCGGACGGCCGCCGGGCGACGGCTCTGACCATGAGCGTGGATTTGTAGGGGGCTCCCCCCTCCGATGGGGAGAGGCAGGGGGTCGAGGGGGTGCGACGCTGATCCGGCGGCTTCCCCCACCGCCGATCCAACCCTCACCCTCATGCCGAGGAGGCCTGCAGGACCGTCTCGAAGCACGCTCCGGGGATCGCCAGCGCCAAGGGAGGGCACCCGCCATCTCCGTCCCGTTCACTGGATCGCGTCCTTCGAGACGCAGCCTCCGGCTGCTCCTCAGGATAGGGGTCGAGGGTAGGACGAGCGGGGTGGTCGCGAGCCTCTCGGCCGTGTCACCCCCCACCCCGGCCCCTCTCCCTTGGGGAATGGGGGAGCGCCCCATTGGATCGCCCCTCCCCGCTCTGCTACGACTTGCGCCCCAACCCGCTGGCCCGCCATGCTGCCCGACATCCGCGACTACGACCGCCTCGCCGCCGCGTTCCGCTGGCGCGTGCCCGAGCGCTACAATATCGGCGTCGACACCTGCGACCGGTGGGCCGCCGCCGACCCGGGACGGACCGCCGTGATCGAGGTCGGGGCCGACGGCGCGGTCTCGACCCTCACCTTCGCGCGGCTCAGGGAGGACTCGAACCGGCTCGCCAATGCGCTCGCCGCTCGGGGCGTCGCCCGCGGCGACCGGGTGGCCGTGCTGCTGCCGCAAGGCGCGGCGGTGCCGATCGCGCACGGGGCGGTCTACAAGCTCGGCGCCGTGGCCCTGCCGCTCGCCGCCCTGTTCGGGGTCGACGCCATCGACTACCGCCTGGAGGATTCCGGGGCGCGCGCGCTGATCACCAACGCGGGCGGCCTGGCCCGCATCGCGGAGATCCGGGGCCGCTATCCCGACCTCGTCATCCTCTCCACGGACGGCCCGGACGGGGCGGCGGCGGGCTTCCACGAGGCGATCGCCGCCGCCTCGCCCGAGTTCACCCCCGTCGACACCGCCGCCGACGATCCGGCCCTGATGATCTACACCTCGGGCACGACGGGAAACCCGAAGGGCGCGCTCCACGCGCACCGCGTGCTGCTGGGCCATCTGCCGGGCGTCGGGATGCACCACGAGTTCCTGCCCCAGGCGGGCGACCGGCTCTGGACCCCGGCAGACTGGGCCTGGGCGGGGGGCCTGCTCAACGTGCTCCTGCCGGGCCTGCATTTCGGCGTGCCCGTGGTGGCCCGCAAGTTCGAGCGCTTCGACCCGGAGGAGGCGTTCCGCCTGATGGCGGATCTCGGCGTGCGCAACACCTTCATCCCGCCCACCGCGCTTCGCATGCTGCGCACGGTGCCCAACCCCGCCGGACGGTTCGACTTGAAGCTTCGCACGATCGGCTCGGGCGGAGAGGCGCTCGGCGCCGAGACCTTCGCCTGGGGGCGCGAGGCCCTGGGGCTCACGATCAACGAGTTCTACGGCCAGACGGAATGCAACCTGGTGCTGTCCTCGTGCGGCGCGATCGGCGTCGCCAAGGCGGGCTTCATCGGCCGGCCCGTGCCGGGCCACGCGGTGGCGGTGATCCGCGAGGATGGCGGCGTGTGCGACCCGGAGGAGCCCGGCCAGATCGCGGTGCGCGCGCCCGATCCGGTGATGTTCCTGGGCTACTGGAACCAGCCCGGCGCCACCCGGGCCAAGTTCGTCGGCGACTGGATGACCACGGGCGACCAGGGCGTGGCCGACCCGGAGGGCTATGTTCGTTTCGTCGGGCGCGACGACGACATCATCACCTCGGCGGGCTACCGGATCGGCCCGGCCGAGATCGAGGACTGCCTCATCCGCCACCCGGCCGTGGCGCTGGCCGCGGCGGTGGGCAAGCCCGACCCTGTGCGCACCGAGATCGTGAAGGCCTTCGTGGTGCTGAAAGAGGGCCACGCCCCCTCCGACGCGCTCGCGGCCGACATCCAGGCCTTCGTGCGCAGCCGGCTGTCGGCCCACGAATATCCCCGCGAGATCGCCTTCCGGCCCACCCTGCCGCTCACCACCACCGGCAAGGTGATCCGGCGGCTCCTGCGGGGAGAGGACTAGGGGATGTCGCGCAGACGTGGCTTCCGGTTCCACGCAAAGACGGACGAGGGATCAACGGCCCAGAGCCTGTCAGGCGGCGCCAAAACCGTCTGACGGACCCTAGGCCCGCCGCAGCGCCGCCACGCGCCGGCCGATGGCGGCGCGGAACCCCGAACTCGCCAGGCCCGGGCGGGTCTCGACGGCGAGCTCGAGGGTCGGGCGGCGCACCGCGCCCGCGAGGAGGGGAGCCTCGGCGCGCAGGTCGACGAGGTCGAGGCCCTGGCGCGCCGCGCCGGCGGCCAGCGAGAGCGCGAGCGCCTCCTCGGCCGCGGCGCCCAGGGGCCCGGGCTCGGCGGCGGCCCGCCACAGGGCGAGCACTCCCGGGCCGATCGCCACGAGGGCCGCGGCAGCCGGCCGGTCGCCGAGCCACAGCACCTCGGCGCGCAGGCGCCGCTGGGCCGCGAGCTGGCGGGTGGCGGTGCGCAGGAAGGAGGCGGTCCCGGGATCGGCGACCAGAGCCGGGCGGGCGCGTGTCGCCGCCATGCCGTCGAGCGTCAGCAGGATCTCGACGGCGTCGCGGATCTGGCGCGGGGAGCGGGCGCGCTCCATGCGGGCGGGCCCGCGCTCGGCGAGGCGGGGATCGAGACCCAGGCGGCGGGTCCGGGCCTGGGCGGCGCCGGTCGCGTCGTCGGGGCGCAGCAAGGCCCGGCCGGGGCCGGGCGCGCGGACCAGGGCGCGGCCGCTGCGCTGCGCCAGGGCGGCGAGCGCCGCAGCGACGGGACCGTCGGGGTCGAGCCCCTCGAAGCGCAGGCGACCGAAGCGCCGGTCGCGGGCCGCGAGCCCGTCGAGCAGCGCCTCGAGCACCTCGCCGGTCCGGTCCGCCGTCACGAGGGGCGGCACGGCGACCAGGGGATCGGGCCGCCAGGGGCGGGCGTCGCGGGCCGCGAGCCCGAAGCGTCCCGACGGCGCCAGCGGGATCACGGCCTGGAGCTCGGGCCCTCGGCGCGCCACGAGCAGGGGCACGTCGCGCCCGCCCGGCAGGTGCTGCAGGGCCGCCAGCATCGTGTCGGGATCGCGGAGCGGCCCCGGCTCGGCGGCGCGGGCGGCGAGCGCCCGCCAGGCCGCGATCTCGGCGCGGAGCGTGTCGGCGCCCGTCAGCGCGACCGCGATGGGCAGCGTTCGAGGCGAGGAGACCGCGGCGAGGCGGATGGTGGCGAGACCCGTGTCCATGGCGGCGCTCCCGTTGGCGCCGGCGTCGTCCCATCGCGGGACGCCTCGCGCCGGCGCGGCGTCGATGGCCGTTCACGGTTCAAGAACCATACCCGGACGGGGGCCTCCGGTCCGCCGCCCCTCGGCAACCTTAACGCGGCCCGGGAATCGCCAGCGGATTGTGGGCGAGCGCCGCCGCGTCCGGCTGGTCGACGGCCGGCTCGCCCAGGAAGGCGCGCCACAGGCGCTCGACGAAGCTCCGGTCGAGGTCCTTGACGATGAAGACGAGACGGGTGCGCCGGTCGGCGTCCGGCCAGGCGGGGAGCACGGCCGGAACGTGGATCACGTGCTGGACGCCGTGGATCACCACGGGACGGTCGGGATCCTCCGCGAGCCCCACGAGACCCTTGAGCCGCAGGAGCTTGGGGCCATGCGCCGAGCGCAGGAGGTCGAGGAAGGTCTCCAGGCTCGCGCGCGGGATCGTCCGGTCGGTGGCGAGGGCGAAGGCGCGGATCGCGGCGTCGTGCCGGTTCACGTCGTGACGATGGTGATGGCCATGCCCGTGAGGATGGTGGTCGTGATGCTGATCGGCGTGCGCCCGCCGCTCCGCCTCCTCGACGGCCTCCGCCGTGAGCCAGGCCCGCACGTCGGCGATCTTGCCCTGCGCGTCGAAGGCGCCGCCGATCAGGGCGGCGGCCGGCGCCGCGCCGTCGGCGGCCTCCACCAGGACCGCGCCGGGGGCAAG
>DASPJU010000788.1:0-5386 GCA_035628475.1 Salinarimonas sp.
AAATGCGCTCAGCGCCCGCCTGAACTCGATAGACTCGGCAGACTCGGCTCGCCGCAAATCGCCTTATCGCGAACGGTTCCTGGAGCGGCAGTTCGCAGCCGCAGCCAGGAGATCATGCATACCAAGATTTTACCTGCTCTCCCACCAGAGGCTAGGTAATCGTCGCAGGATTGTCCGCTTTGTTGCGGGCATTAGAAGCCTGCTCTTGGTGCTACCGCTACCTTCCACAAGGCATCCGGCACGTCCGCTTACCGACAAAGCCCTAACCGATCTGGATTACCGCCTTGGGCGCTGAGCGGACCAACGGCTGAAGCTGGCCGCAAACCGCCTGTCTGCTTCCGAGCGAGCAGCGGCTCGAAGCGGACAGGCGGTTTGAACTTCTCCGCATAAGGCGATTCTTACACAACCGACGCGACCCGTTCTCGCGCCCCCTAGCTCATCGCCTTGCCAATCACGGTTCGGCCAGAGTCGCTCATTCCGCTCGCGCTGGCCGTAGTGAAGGCTGCTGGGCGAGTCGCCCTGCGTCAGCCACCGTTCACAAGCTGGGCGATGCACGCGGCAAGCTCGTCTTGCCTGAACGGTTTAGTGAGGCGGGGAACGTCTGCCAAGACCCCTTCCATCTCGGCATAACCCGAGATCACGAGCACGGGCGTGCCGGGCAGCGCGGCTCGCGCCGCCCGCGCCAGATCGGTTCCACTCATGCCCGGCATCAGGTGATCGGTCACCAGGAGGTCGAACCTCGCCCCCTGCCCAAGCAGCCGCATTGCCTCCTCCGCCGAGGCCGCTTGGACGACGGAGTAGCCGAGGTCTCCCAGCATCTCCGCCGTGCTCGTGCGGACGATCTCCTCGTCGTCGACGAGCAGCGCCGTCCCGCGTAGCGCAGCCGCAGGCGCGGCCGGAGCCGCGGCCTCGGTCTGTTGGGGTGCGTCAGCGGAGCGGGGCAGGAAAAGCTCGACGTTCGTGCCCAGCCCGGGCCGGCTCCGGATCGTGAGCGCGCCGCCCAGCTGCAAAGCGAGGCCATGGACCATCGATAGACCGAGGCCCGTGCCCTTGCCGATGCCCTTGGTCGAGAAGAACGGCTCCACTGCCCTCTTGAGCGTCGCCTCGTCCATACCCGACCCAGTGTCGGCCACCGAGAGCTTCACATAGGTTCCGGGCTTGAGGCCCGAAGGGTGGCCGGCTCGCACGGTCTCAGCGCCGGCCGAGATGCGCAGCGTCCCTCCGTCCGGCATGGCATCACGCGCGTTCACGCTGAGGTTCAGGAGCGCCATCTCGAGCTGGTTCGGGTCCGCCAGCGCGGGCGGCAGGTGGTCCGGCGCTTCCACGACGACCCTGATCTGTGGCCCGGTGGTGCTCGCTACCAGCTCGGCCATGCCGGTCACCAGCTTCCCGACATCCACGGGCACCGGCTGAAGTGGCTGACGGCGTGCGAAGGCCAGCAGGCGCTGCACGAGAGTCTTCGCGCGCTCGGCCGATTGCATCGCGCCGGCGATCAGCCGTTGCTCGCGTTCGCCGCCCACCCGCTTGCGCTGGAGCATGTCCAGGCCACCGACGATCGGGGTTAGCAGGTTGTTGAAGTCGTGCGCCACGCCGCCGGTCAGCTGGCCCATGGCCTCCATCTTCTGGCTCTGCCGGAGAGCCTCCTGCGCGGCCTCAAGCTCCGCGGCAGCGGCCCTCTCCGCCGTGACATCGCGGCCAGAGGCGTAGAAGCGGTCTCCCTCCGCCACAGCTGCCCAGGCGATCCAGACGACCCGTCCGTCCTTTGCGACCAAGCGATCCTCGAAGCGCGCCAGTGGCTCGCCGCGCGCGAGGCCGGCGATCACCTTCGCCGCTGCGGCGGCATCGTCGGGGTGGATCAGCGCTGCGAATGGCATCGTCAGCAGCTCTGTCTCCGAATACCCGAGCAGCCGCTCCCATGCCGGATTGATTGCCTTGAGATACCCGTCGAACCCCGCGGACGCGAACAGGTCATTCGACAGATCGAACATCCGGTCGCGTTCGCGCGTGCGCTCCTCGACCATGCTGGCGAGCGTCTGCGCGGTCTCGCGCAGACGCTCCTCCTCGCGCCGCTCAGCCGTCACGTCGAGGTTGACGCCGGTCAGTCGGATCGGCCGGCCATCTGCCCCCGCGACCGCGACCGCTTGAGAGCGGATCCAGCGGATCTCCCCATCCCTGCTCGTGCGACGGAAGTCGAAACTGAAACCGCCCCCGTCCCGGGCGGTCGCCTGAACCACCGGCTCGGCCTTCGCGCGGTCGTCCGGATGGAGCGCGTCCGCCCAGGCGGCGTAGAGCCCATCCGGCGGCGTATTCGGATCAACGCCGAGTAGGTCGAACATCTCCGGCGACCAGTCGATCAGGTTCGTGACGAGATCCCAGTCCCACACGCCGACGCCGGCCGCCTGCTTGGCGAGGCGAAGCCGCCGCTCGCTCCTGCGCAACTCCGCCTGCGCCGCCCAGGTCGTGCTGACGTCCTGGACGGACACGACCACTAGCCCCGGTTCCCCCGGCAGGGGCGCGGACGAGATGCGCACGGGGAAGCGCCCGCCGTCGCGTCGGCGATACTCCTTCTCATACGGGTCCCACCAGCCGCGCCCGCGCGCCTGCTCGATCGCGGCCTCGTCCAGGTGCAGGTACTCGGGGAGCGTGAACTCACGCCAGTCCCAGCGCCCCTCGTCGAAATCGGCGCGGGTGTGACCGGTCATCGCGAGAAAGCAGTCGTTGATGAGCAGCGTCCGACCGGACCGCACATCGAATACGGTGAAGCCCATTAGATCCGAGTCGAAGATGCCTCGGAAGCGAGCTTCGCTCCGACGCAGCGCTTCCTCGGCCGCGCGCTGCGCTGTGAGGTCGACCGTGACAGCCAGGATACCCGTAACCTGACCATCGCTGGATCGGACCGGAGCCACGTTGTTGTGGACCCAGATCGTCCCGCCGTCGGGCCTGACGTAGCGCTTCACGATCTCGAAAGGCCGACCGCCGCTCGCCGTGTCCATGAACTGGGGTACGTTGCCGCCGAGGTCCGCGGGATGCGTGATATCGTGCATGCGCAGTCCGAGGAGCTCGTGGCGCGTCCGCCCGACGATCTCGCAATAACGGTCGTTCACACGGATGAAGCGGCCGGTGAGGTCGGTCTCCGCGATGCCCACCGTGGCCTGATCGAAGATTGCCTTGAGCTCCGCTTGGCTCTTGCGTACCTCCTCCTCGGCGACCTTGCGGGCGGTGACGTCCTGGACGACCCCCGCCATGCGGACGGGCCGCCCGGTCTCGTCACGGTGGACCCTGCCCCTCGCCGCGATCCAGTGCGTCGAGCCGTCCGGCCAGCGAACGCGTGCCTCCAGCACGAGTTCGCCTGTATCGTAGGCTCGTTCGAATGCGGTCCGAAGGACGGGCAGGTCCTCGGGCAGAATGTGGCGCTCGGCGACGGCGAGGCCCCAGGTCGGCTGCAGCTCTGCGTAACCGAACATCTGGTCGTGCCGCAGCGAACGAGTTGCGACATCGTTGACCAGGTCGAGGTCCCATGTGCCGAGGTCCGCACCCTCGATCGCCATCTGGAGCCGCTCCTCGGACGCGGCCCGTTCGGCCTCCGCCCGACGCTGGGCGGTGGTCTCGTTGAGTGGATGGAAGACGCCCGCGACCCGGCCCGTCTCGTCGCGGATGGGCTTGAACGTGGCCGAGAAGCTGCGTTCCTCCAGCAGGTCGCTGCTGGGCCTGCGCAACAGCACCTGATGGTCCTCGACGACGACTGCCTCGCCGCCGTACGCCCGATCCAGAACCGGCCCGAGGAAACCTTCGTAAGCGTCTGCCCAGTTCTCGGCTGCCGACCGCCCGAGCGCTCGTGGATGCCGGTCGCCGGCGATCGGCACATAGGAGTCGTTGTACAACTGGATGCGGTCGGGGCCCCAGATCACCGACACCGGACGCGGCGAGGCGAGCATGATGTCGACTGCGGTCTTCAGGCTCTGCGGCCACGTCTCGGGCGGGCCGATTGAGATTCCCGACCAGTCCAGAGCTGCGAGCAGCCGGCCCGTCTCGCCGTTTGCGCCCAGAAGGTCGACGTACGAGTGGCCGTTGTGACCTGCCAAAGTGGCGCTCCTCCATCCTGAAGCTCGCGGGTGTCGGATGCACCGATTATCGAAGCCCGGCTATTGCCGCCAGTGCTCAATGAGGGTCGAATTGGCGGCTCTTGACATTCGCGAGATGCTCGAGGGGTGCCAAGGCCGGCACCAGGCGTTGTTGTTAAGCTGTGTCGGCACAGGAGCGCGCGCGTTCAGGAGTGACCGCTGGCGACCGGATATTTCTGGCACGCGACTGCGAGCTGAGGCGCAGGTTGTGCGCTCTCGCAGCACCTCAGATCGTCTGGAAGTGGCCGATAGCGGCCCTGCAGCTTCCGGCATGAACGCGGCGGAAGCGGACGTTTTGACCTGACCTCCGCTATGGGTCCACCATCGCGACTGCGCTCTCTTCTGCCTCCTCCGGATCGAGGTTGGTCACAAAGCGGGCACCTACGGCTTCCGTGTCTTCATCCCGGTCGTCTTTCTCGCCTCGCTCTTAATTTTATCCTGGCCTACCTCATCGAGCCATGCGGATTGCCGCGAATGAGGCTGTTGACGCGCATGTGACGTGCCGCCCCTTCGCCGACGCTCTAGAGCAAGGTCGCCTTCTTTTAGCTTCTGCCGGATTTCGCCATGACCATCTCGTTGACCCGCCGCCGGCTGCTCCAGCTCGCCAGCGCCTCCTGTCCTGCCGTTGCGATGATGGGTGCCGTGAGAGCGGAAGGTGGAAAAGCGAGTGGAGTTATGCACGCGGAGTCGCTCTTGGCGAACCGGACACCACTCCGTATCGGCTCGGTCGCGCTCCGGGTCCGCGATCTTGAGAGGATGACCGCGTTCTACCGCGATGTGCTCGGCCTCACCGTCCTGGAGGAGACTGGCTCTCAGGTACGGCTCGGAGCAGGGGGCGTGAAGCTGCTGATACTCGAGCACAGCCCCGCTGCTTCGCCCCAGGCGCAAACCAGCGCAGGCCTCTTTCACACGGCCTTCCTGATGCCCTCTCGCATGGACTTGGCTCGCTGGCTCGTTCACGTAGCGACCAATAGGGTGCCGCTATCGGGTTTTGCGGACCACCTTGTGAGCGAGGCCGTCTACCTCGATGACCCCGAGGGTAACGGAGTCGAGGTCTACTCGGATCGAGATCCGAGCCAGTGGCGCTGGAGTGAGGGCGTCGTGACCATGGGTACCCAGCAGCTCGACATAGATGGGCTCCTGGCGCTCGTCGACGCGCGGGCGAGCGGCTATGACCAGGCTCCTGATGGCCTTCGGGTCGGGCACATGCATCTGCGCGTCGGTGATCTTGGCCCGGCGACGGTCTTCTACCAAGAGGAGGTCGG
>DASPJU010000789.1:0-4905 GCA_035628475.1 Salinarimonas sp.
GCCGTTCGCCGACATCGACCCTGAGGAGTTCTTCGACTTCACCGCCGCACCAGCGCGAGCGTGGCCGCCGGCGAGGCCGGACCGGACACGTAGGTCGGCACGGCCGCCCACAGCGAGAGCGACGGGACGCCCCGCCGGCGCAGGGCGTCGTGGAGGGCCCCGACGATCCCCGTCGGGCCCTCGTAGCCAGAGCGGTGCAGCCGCAGCCGGGCGATGAGGTCGTCGTCCTCCGCGGTGCCGATCACCCGCACCGGCCTTGAGAGGGGCACCTCCGACAGGAGGGCGCCGAGGGTGACGACGAGGCGGGCGTCGGTGGCCCGGACGACCTCGATGACCTGCTCGCAGAAGGTCCGCCACCGGAGGCCGGGCTCCGTGCCGAGCAGCAGCACGACGTCCGAGGGCCGCTCGGGCACCTCCGCGGCGAGGAACGCGTTCGACGGCCAGTCGATGTGGCGGCTGCGACCGTCGACGAGGCGCACCATCGGCCGGTTGGCGGTGAAGTCGAAGAACTCCTCGGGGTCGATGTCGGCGAAGGGCTCCGCGTACCAGTGCTCGGCCAGGGCCCGCACCGCACCCGTGGCGCCCTCGCCGGCGTCGTTCCAGCCGTCGAAGGCGGCGACGACCACCGGCGACCGCAGGGTCGGCTGCCGGTGCCAGCGGAGGTGGTCGCTCAGGACGTCGCCTCGGGCTCGAAGTCGAGGGCGACGGAGTTGATGCAGTACCGCAGGCCGGTGGGTTTGGGGCCGTCGGGGAAGACGTGGCCCAGGTGCCCGCAGCAGCGGGCGCAGGTGACCTCGATGCGGCGCATGCCGTGGCTGAGGTCCTCGTGGGTCTCGACCGCCTCGGCGACGGCCGGCTCGTAGAAGCTCGGCCAGCCCGAGCCCGACTCGAACTTCGTGTCGGACGAGAACAGCGGCGCGCCGCAGGCGCCGCACACGTACATGCCGCTGTCGTGGTTGTGCACGAAGGCGCCGCTGAAGGGCGGCTCGGTGCCCTTCTTGCGCAGCACCTCGTACTGGGCGGGGGTGAGGGCCTCGGCCCACTCCTCCTCGGAGCGCTCGACCTTCTCGACCATCCCGCCAGGCTACGGGGCCTGGGCGGTGGGCGGTCAGGCGGTACGGCGCAAGGGCGCTGGCCTCGACACCGGTCGCACGTGGCGTTCGAGGGTGCGGACGACCCAGTCCTCCCGGCGTCGATCCGTGGCCAGCGTGCCGGCGTTGGCCACGGCACCGGCGTTGCCGAACATGCGCAGCAGGCCCAGGAGGCGACCCATGGGGCGGACCGTACGAAACGGGCGTGACGGGGGGCTCTCGCGGCGATGAACGGCGCGTCAACGCTGGCTGCCATCATCGTGCGCCGTGCCGGGCGCCGTCCTCCTCACGTCGAGCCCCGACCGGCCCGGCCTCGTCGCCGCCATCGCCGGGGCCATCACCGGCGCCGGCCTGAACATCATCGACGTCGACAGCCACCTCGAGCTCGGCTGGTTCCACCAGCGCGTCGAGGTCGAGACCGTCGGCGGCGCCACCGACGACGCCGTGACCGCGCTCGAGCGGGCGGCCGTCGTGGCCGGACTCGACCTCGCCCGCACCCGCGTCCGCGCCCTCCCGGCGCCTCCCGTGCCGACGGCCCTGCTCGTGTCGAAGGCGCCGCACTGCGCCGCCGACCTCCTCGCCCGGGCCGACGCCGGCTCGTTGCCGATCGACGTGCGGGTGATAGTGTCCAACCACCCCGACCTCGGCCACCTCGCGGCGCGCTGGGACGTCCCGTTCGTGCACGCCGACGACGTGCGGGACGCCGCCGAGGCCCACGGCGCCGAGCTGTTCATCCTCGCCCGCTACATGCGCATCCTCCCGCCGGAAGTATGCGAGCGCTGGGCCGGGCGGTGCGTCAACATCCACCACAGCTTCCTGCCGGCCTTCGTCGGGGCCGACCCCTACCGGCGGGCTCACGAGCGGGGGGTGAAGATGATTGGGGCGACGGCCCACTACGTGACGGCCGAGCTCGACGACGCGCTGCCCGCGGGAAGCGCCGCCTCCGTCACCCTGTTCACGCCGCATCTGCGGGTGCCCGACCTCGTGGTGGTGGGCAGCCACGATCCCGGCCTCGACCTCGCCACCGGCGCGCTCGCCCGGCGCGGATGGTCGGCCCGGGTGCTGGCGGTGGGGTCGCTCGGGGGCCTCGCGGCGGCGCGCCGGGGCGAGTGCGACCTCGCGCCGATCCACCTCCTCGACCCGAAGACCGACGCCTACAACCTGCCCTTCCTGTCCGAGGGCCTCGACCTCGTGCCCGGCTGGCGGCGGATGCAGGGGGTGGCCTTCCGCCCGGGCGATCCCCGTTTCGAGGGACGGGAGGCCGCCGAGGCCATCGCCGCGGCCGCCGCCGATCCCGGCTGCCTCATGGTCAACCGCAATCCCGGCGCCGGCACGCGCCTCCTCACGGATAAGCTCCTCGCGGGCGCCCGGCCCGAGGGCTACTGGAACCAGCCCCGCTCGCACAACGCCGTCGCGGCGGCGGTGGCGCAGGGGCGGGCCGACTGGGGCCTCGCCATCGCGCCCGTCGCCGCCGCCTACGGCCTGGGCTTCCTGCCCGTGGCCGAGGAGCATTTCGACTTCGCCCTCGTCGCGGCCCGGCGAACCCGTCCGGCGGTCGCGGCGTTCCTGGACATCCTCACCGACCCCGCCCTGCGCGACGCCCTCGAAGCCGCGGGCCTGCGCCCCGCCTGATCGGGACCCAACATGATCCGCGCCCGCTTCCTCCTTGCCTGCGCCCTCGCCCTCCTCGCGGCCGGGCCCGCGCACGCGCAGCTGCGCGGCCATGGCGGGCCGGTCCGCTCGCTCTCGGTCTCCCCCGACGGCCGGCTGGCGCTGTCGGGCTCCTTCGACCAGTCCGCGATCCTGTGGGCGCTCGACGGGGGCGCGGCGCTGGCGGTGCTGCGCGTCCACGACGGCGCCGTCAACGCCGTCGCGGCCCTGCCGGACGGGCGCTTCGCCACCGCCGGCGAGGACGGGCGCATCGCGCTCTGGCGGGGCGCGGCCGAGGCGCCCGAGACCCTGCTCACCGGCCACCAGGGCCCGATCGCCGCGCTCGCGGTCTCGCCGGACGGCATGACGCTCGCCTCCGCGGCCTGGGACGGCACGGCGCGCCTCCAGCCCCTCGCGGGCGGGCCGGCGCGGGTGCTCGAGGGGCACGCGGGCAACGTCAACGGCATCGCCTTCCTGCCCGACGGGCGCGCCGTGACGGCGGGCTACGACCTCACCCTGCGGGTCTGGCCCCGGGAGGAGGGGGGCGCCGCCACGGTCGCGACCCTGCCCGCGCCCCTCAACGCCGTCGCCGCCGCCCCCGACGGGGAGATTGTGACCGCCGGCGCCGACGGCGTGGTGCGCCTGCTCGACGCCGGGCTTCGCCCCCGCGCCGAGATCGAGACCGGAGGCAAGCCGGTCATCGCCCTGGCGCTCTCGCCGGACGGGCGCCGGATCGCGGCCGCGAGCGTGGGCGGCTCCGTCGCGATCATCGACCGCGCCGCGGCGCGGATCGCCTATACCCTGGTCGGGCCTGGCCTGCCGGTCTGGTCCGTGGCCTATCGGCCGGACGGGTCGGAGCTGCTGACAGGCGGCTCGGACCGGCTGGTCCGGCGCTGGGACGCGCGCAGCGGCGAGCATATCGGGCCCGTGGTGATGGCGCCCGTGGCGGACGTCTTCGCGGGCCTCGAGGGAGACCGGGGCGCGGAGGTCTTCCGCGCCTGCGTGGCCTGCCACACGCTGACCCCCGACGACGGCAACCGCGCGGGACCCACCCTCCACGGCCTGTTCGGCCGCCGCATCGCCTCGCTGCCGGGCTACGCGTTCTCGCCCGCGCTCAAGGGCATGGACATCGTCTGGACGCCCGAGACGGTCTCCGCCCTCTTCGAGCAGGGCCCGTCCCGCTACACCCCCGGCACGAAGATGCCCGAGCAGACCATCCCCGATCCCGCCGACCGGGACGCGCTTGTACGCTTCCTCGAGCGGACGACAGCTCGGCAATAGAGAAGAAAGCTTGGCCGAATGTCGGGAAAAGGACCGAACTCGCGCCAGAAACCGTTCATCTTGGCGTGGAAATGCCTTGCCCTCGCAGGCGGGCGGCGCTAACCGATGGGAGTGACCATGACCGCTTCCCAGGACTGGACCGGCCTGCGCGTTCTCGTCGTCGAGGACGAGGCGATGGTGTCGATGCTCGTCGAGGACATGCTCCTCGATCTGGGCTGCGAGATCGTCGGGCCGGCCGCTCGCATCCCCGTCGCCCTCGAGCTCGCCGCCTCCGCCGAGATCGACGCCGCCGTGCTCGACGTGAACGTGGCCGGCCAGGCGATCTGGCCCGTCGCCGACGCGCTGACCGCGCGCGGGGTTCCCCTCGTCTTCACGACGGGCTACGGCGAGTCGGGTCTCCAGGGCGCCTATGTCAACCACGCCGTGGTGCAAAAACCCTTCCAGATCGATGATCTCGTGCGCGCGCTCGCCGCGAGCCTCGAGAAGGGCGCGGTGCGCTAGGCGCACCATGTCATCCCCGGCCGAAGCCCGTCTGGACGGAGGGGAAGGGGATCCAGCGCGACGGATTTGCGCCGCGGGCGCGCCCCTCGCCCGTCCAGTCCATGGGCCCCCTGGCAGGGCATGAGACGTCGCTGCGCGACGGCATCGTATCGCTGGATCCCCCTTCCCCTGCCCTGGCTTCGCCAGCTCCGGCCGGGGATGACAGCGTGGCGGCTACGGGCAGTACCGTCCTAAGACAAGGATTGACATCCTAAGACAATCCACCTATGGTGTGCCCTGCCCCAACCGGCGCGTGGCGCCCGCGTCGGCGGGGCTGCGTGCCGGCGCGACGCGCCGGACGGGGCCGTGTGACCCGCAAGGACGGCCCCGGCGGAGGCCGCGG
>DASPJU010000790.1:0-2016 GCA_035628475.1 Salinarimonas sp.
CCCAGCGGCCCGGGGGGCCGTCTGGCATGACCGCGATCGCCATGGGGGCGCATCCTGACCGATCGAGGTCGTCATGTCTACGGCTCGGCATGCGGGCGAGAGGGCTCGAACCTCCAAGGGCCTCGCGGCCCACCGGGACCTAAACCCGGCGCGTCTTCCAGTTCCGCCACGCCCGCTTTAGAAAAGCGTACCGCCGGGGAAGGCGCCTCACATGCGTCTACGCCGGAAGCGCCCCGAGCGCGGGCCCCAGGTGCGGGAGTGGTCGTCCTCGCCCTCGCCCGCGGAGCGACAGGAGGCGAACAAGGGCGAGCTCTCGCCTCGCGCCGAGGCGCCCACGCCCCAGCCCGAACGGCGGGAGCCGCGGCTGGACGACCCAGGCGCCACCGACCTCTCGGCGCGCGACTGGAAGGCAGTCGTCGTCCGCGCCGGAAAGGAGGCGCTGAACGACGGCGTGACAGACGTCGCCGCGACGCTCGCCTACTACGCGTTCCTCGCTATCCCGGCGGTGCTCCTCGTCACGCTCGGCCTCTTCACCGTCCTCGCCGGACGCGACACGGTCGACACGTTGATGGATCGCCTCGAGGGCGTCGTCCCGCCCGAGACGATTGCGCTCCTACGCGAGAGTCTCACGCGTGCGCTCGAGAACCAGGGAGGCGGGGTCGTCATGATCGCGCTCGGCGTCGTCCTCGCGCTATGGACGGCCACGGGCGCGATGAACGCGCTCATGCGAGGCCTGAACGTCGTGTACGACCGCAAGGAGACGCGGAACTTCGTGAAGCAGCGGATCACGGCGCTCGCCATGCTGGCGTGCCTGGGCGCCGCCTTCGCGCTCGTCATGGGGCTGCTCGTCCTCGGCCCCGTCATCTCCGGCGCCGTCGGAGAGGCCCTCGGGCTCGAGACCGTTTTCTCGTGGATCTGGTGGACGGTGCAGTGGCCGGTCCTCGTGCTCGGCCTGCTCCTGGCCTTTGCCGCGATCCACTACCTCGGGCCGAACATCGAGCACGCCCGCTGGTCGCTCCTCACGCTCGGCTCGGCGACCTCCGTCGCGATCTGGCTGGCCGCCTCCGGCGGGTTCGCGCTCTACGTCAACTACTTCGGCTCGTACAACAAGACCTGGGGCTCGCTCGCCGCCGTCATCATCGTGCTCACCTGGCTCTGGCTCTCCGCGCTCGCGCTCCTCCTAGGGGGCGAGGTGAACGCGGAGGCAGAGCGGAGCCGGGAGCTGCGCCAGGGCCAGCCGGCCGAGGCCGAGCTCACGGCCCCGCCCAAGGCGCCGGCCACCTGACGGAGGTAGACCGGCGGACGGCGCAAGACTGCGCCGCGGCCGGGCCCGAGACCGCGCAGACCGCACCTACAATCGGTGGCGCGGCCCCGTAGCTCAGCGGATAGAGCGGCGGACTTCGAATCCGCGTGCGGAGGTTCGACTCCTCCCGGGGCCATCGACGACTTCCCTGCAAAGAGCGTATTCTCGTGTGCGGTGCGTTGACATCGCCGTTCGATTCCGCTCGGGTGGTTACCCCGATCCACATCGAACCGCGCGGATCGAGGCGCGCTCGCGCCTCTAGGCGCAGTCTCTGGTCAACTCGCTCAACTTCGAGCTGACCGCCCGCCTCGACACCCGTGGCGGCGGGATCTCGGCCTAGGCCGCGCCGATCCGCTTCGGGGACGGACGCCGTCTCATCGGCGACGCCCGTCGCCTCCAGGTCGCAGATTCAGGCTGCCCGGGGCTTAGATTCGGGCTGCGGGGGCTTGCGGCGGCGTCCCGTACTACGCGCTCCGCAGCCGCACCGCAGAGCGCCCACCTCTCCCCACGCCCACCAGAGCGCCGCGCCGACCTGAACGCCCTTCGTACAGGCGCCGGAGGCGAGGAACTAGACGCCAACAGCCGCGCGTGCGGGCGACACGCAGGTGTGCGCGCTCATACCGCGGGACGGTTGAAAACGGGGTGCCTCGTGCTCGGCGGTGGGCTGGCATCTGGACCCGCCAGATCGACCCGGGCAAGGTCTTCGACCTCGA
>DASPJU010000791.1:0-4737 GCA_035628475.1 Salinarimonas sp.
CCGAAGCGTAAAAGGTTTAGGGCCGCAATCGGCCGCGCTCCCATGGTGAACACGTCCCGCAAGATGCCGCCGACGCCCGTCGCCGCGCCCTGGTAGGGCTCGATAAAGCTTGGGTGGTTGTGGCTCTCCATCTTGAAGACGCAGGCCTGGCCGTCGCCGATGTCGATCACGCCCGCGTTCTCGCCCGGCCCCTGGATCACCCAAGGAGCGCTGGTGGGCAGGGTGCGCAGGTGCAGGCGCGAGGACTTGTAGGAGCAGTGCTCGTTCCACATGGCCGAGACGATGCCGAGCTCGGTGAGCGTCGGCTCCCGGCCGATCAGCGCCTTGAACCGCGCGTACTCGTCATCCTTCAGGCCATGCTCGCGCACGAGCTCGGGGGTGATGGGCACGTGGTTGCGGATCATCGGGGCCTCGGCGCGCGGCGTCTGACGAGGGCAGGCCATAGACCCTGGGGCGGGATTGGGCAACGGGCGGGGCACCGCCCGCCATTCCGGGTCTCGGCGCAGCCGAGAGCCCGGAACCCACGACTGGGGGCGACGGCAAGGATGGGCCTACCGAGTCGTGGGTTCGACGCCTTCGGGTCGGGCTCAGCCCTGCGGGCCGCCCCGGAATGAAGGCTCTTGCTTCACCGCTGCCCGTCCCAGCGCTCGATCCCCTCCTTGGTCAGCCCGCCGACGCGGGCATGCGGGCGCCCGCCCGTGGTCATGGCGAGGGCGAACAGGATCTCGTCGGCGCGCGGGCCGTCGGCGAGGCTCACCGTCACCCCATCGAAATGGGAGCGGACATAGGCCGCGTCCTTGTGGTGGATCGGCACGTCGAGCACCGCGCCCATGCCGCCGACCTTCGTCATCGAGGGCACGATGGCGAGCGCCTTGCCCAGGAGCTCGCGCATCGCGTAGCCCCCCGGCACGTGCCAGAGCGCCCCATGCTCCAGCTCGCCGGCGGAGCCCACCAGGGAGCCCTTGCCGTAGGCCTCGACGCGGGCGGGATCGTCGCCCAGCGCCTGAAGCAGCTTCGTCGAGCACTCCAGCCCGAGCGGCTTCAGCGCGTCCATCATGGGCAGGATGTCGGGCTCGTGGCGGCCCGCGAAGGGGTTGCGGATCACGCAGGCGACCCAGCCCTTGAGGATCGGGGTCTCGAGCGGCGGGCCGCCGTCGTGGCGCACCTCCTCGACGCAGACCACGATCTTGCGGACCTCCGGTGTCATGAGGCGATCTCCTGGATGCGGGCCAGCGGCCCGAGGACGAGAACGGTGCCGCGCAGGGAGAGCGCGGCGTCGCGGATGAGGCCTGCGGCGCGATAGGACTCCGCCCTGGCGCGGCCCGCCGCCAGCGCCGCGGCGATCTCGTCCGCCGAGAGCGGGCCGACGGCGACCGTGACGGGGCGCCAGCCCAGATCGGAATCGGGATCGAGCTCGCGGGCCGGGCGGCGCTCGACCGCGGGGTGGGGGCCCACGTCGACCGCGTTGGCGACGAGCGTCGCGGCGACGTCCGCCGCGGCGGCGGTCCGGGCCAGCACGGTCACCGAATCGGCGATGCCGAGCGAGAAGGACCGCCCCTGCGCGCCCGAGGTCGCGATGCCGCCGATCCCGTCACCGTGCCGCAGGGTCACCGCCCCGTTGACCGCCGGCACCGGGCCGCGGGCGAAGTCCGCCGCGATGGCGACCGCGATCTCCTCGCCCTCGGTCAGGTGCACCGCGATGTCGCCGCCGTCGTTCACGAAGGCCCGGTCGAGGGGAGCGGCCTCGGTCATGGCCTCGAGGATCTCGTCGGCCACAGCGCCGGCCACCGCCGCCATGGGCGTCACGAAATCCCGATAGGGTCGGCAGGCCGCGGTCATGCGCCGGCCGACGGGGCTCTCGGCTCGGGGGCGCTCGGCCATGGGCCTGCGCAGCTCGGCCAGCTCCCCGGCGAGCTCGGGGAGGACGGAGCCGAAGCGCGCCCAGGCGGCCTTGTAGGATGCGCGCACGGCCGCTTCGGCGCCCCAGGCCTGCAGCACGAGGTCGATCGGCCCATGCCGCAGGTGCAGGCGTCCGCCGGGAAGCCACTGGACGGCCGGCTCGGAAGGGGAGGGGTTCACGGCTGGATCGCCCCCATCACCCCAGTCTCCCGATCAGCCGAACCAGCATCTGCGCTTCCCCCGCCGTCAGCGGCGCGAGCGTGCGGGCCGAGACCTCGGCGCCGCGGGCCATCATGGCCTCGACGAGGGCGCGGCCCTCCGGGGTCAGGTCGAGGCGCAGGAGGCGGGCGTCGGCAGGATCGGGGCTCGCGCGCAGGAGGCCGCGCTTCGTGAGGCGGCCCGCCACGCCGAACATCGTGGCGGGGTCGATGCCGACCATGCGCCCCAGAAGGTTCTGCGAGGTCGGCCCGAGATCGTGCAGCTTCGCCATGGCGGCGAACTGGACCGGCGTCACGTCGAGTCCCGCCATGACCTCCTCGAAGATCGCGGAGGCGCGCTGGTGGGCGCGGCGGACGAGGTAGCCGATCTGGTCCTCGAGGCGATAGGCCTCGACCGCCTCATGGCTCGCCGGCGGGGCGGCGTCCTGCGGCGCGGCGCTCAAGGGGCGGGCTCCATGGGCCAGGGATTGCCGGGGTTCCAGCCCTCGACGCGGGCCTCGGGCGCGACCTCGCGCAGGATCGCGTCGATCGGCACCACGTCGTCCATGTGACCGCCCAAGGCGGCGTAGAGGGCGCGCGGCAGGGTGAACTCGATGGGCGCCACGAGGGCGGGCGTGGGCACCGATCCGAAGGCGTTCGCGGGCAGGCGCAGCACGTCGGCCATGATCGTGATGCCCCCGCCGGGCCACAGATAGACGGGCGCGCCGCCCATCGTGACCCGCGTCTCCCCCGCGGCCACGGAGCGGGTGAGGAGGACGGGGTTCTCGGTGACGCCGGCCCTGAGGCTCCCGCCCGCGCCCGCCATGAACAGCACGGTGCACAGCGACGGCTCGCAGTTCTCGCCGATGCGGTCCACCACCGCGCGCACGGGCGCGGGCATCTCGGCCGGCACGGGCCTCAGGTCCTCGTCGAGGACGAGCCACAGGGCGTGCTCGCCGGTGGTGGAGGTCATCAGGAGGCGCAGCCCCGGCCAGGCCGTTGCCGGATCGATCCGCTGGATGATGTCGAGGGGGTCCAGGATGTCGGTGCCGCCCCAGCCGACGCCCGGATTGGCCACCTGGAAATAGCGCCCCGGGGTGGACCGTCGCCCGCGCACCCGGATGCCGGCGGGGCGCATGGCGAGGACCCGACCGGCCTGGTGCTCGGTGAGCACGCCCGTGATGTGGTCATCGACCACGATCACCTCGTCGGCGTGGCCGAGCCATTGCTTGGCGAAGATGCCCACGGTCGCCGAGCCGCAGCCCACCCGCATGCGCGCCTCCGCCTGGCCGTCGACGATGGGCGCGCGGCCCGCCTGCACCACCACCTCGTGGCCGCCGTCGATGGTCATGGTGACGGCCTGCGCCGCGCACAGCTTGAGCAGGGTGTCGCAGGTGACGTTGCCCTCCTTCTTGGAGCCCCCGGTCAGGTGGCGCACGCCGCCGATGGAGAGCATCTGCGAGCCGTACTCGGCGGTGGTGACGTGGCCCACCTCCTCGCCGTCGACCCGCACGGCGGCGCGCTCGGGGCCCAGATGCCGGTCGGTGTCGATCTTCACCTTGACGCCGCAATAGCTGAAGATCCCCTCGGTCACGACGGTGACGGTGTCGGCGCCCGCGTGCTCGGACGCCACGATGAAGGGGGCGGGCTTGTAGTCCGGATAGGTCGTGCCCGCGCCGATGCCGGTCACGAAGGTGCGGGCGGGGTCGAGGATGCCGCCGTCCCAGTCGCCGGCGCCGAAGGGCACGAGCGGCGCGCCGGCCTCCACCGCGCGATGGAGCAGGACCACCGGATCGGTGCGGACGAGCTGCCCGTCCGCGTTGGCGTAGCGCGAGCAGGCCCCCGCCCGCCCGGGCCGGATGCGGCAGAGGACGGGACAGGCATCGCACCGCACGATCCCGTCGCCTTCCGCGGCGCCGAGCTTGGCCGAGCGGGCGGCGGGGGAGAGGGGATCGGTCATGGGAGTGTTCCTCCCCTGTCCCGAATGGGAGAGGGGCCGGGGGTGAGGGTGCCACGCGGGGAGGTTGGCTGGACGGATCCGTGCTCCGACCCGTCATCCCCGGCCTTGAGCCGGGGATCCAGGCGGCGGGGTGGACTGGGTGGCCGGGTCAAGCCCGGCCACGACGAGCGGGGACGTCGAGCGCGCTTCCGAGCCTGGCCACCCTCACCCCCTGGCACTACGTGCATCCCTCTCCCATCCGGGAGAGGGGAGCGCGTCGCGGTCCTCATTGCGCGGCCTCCCTGGCGTGGAGCGCCGCGTGGAGCCGGTGCGGCAGGACGGGGACGCGGGTGATGCGGGCGCCCGTGGCGTGGCGGATGGCGGAGAGGATGGCGGGAGCGGTGGCGACCAGCGCCGGCTCGCCGACGCCCTTGGCGCCGTAGGGCCCCTCCGGCTCCGGGTCCTCGATGAGATGCACCACGATCTCCGGCATGTCGCCGAATGTGGGGATGAGATAGTCGTGCAGGTTCTCTGTTCGGCCCGGTATGTACTCCTCCATCAACGCGAGGCCGAGCCCCTGCGCAATCCCGCCGTGGATCTGGCCCTCCGTGAGCGTCGGGTTGATCACCCGCCCGACATCGTGCGCGGCCACGATGCCCAGGACCTTTGTCGTGCCCAGCTTCATGTCCACCTCTACCTCCG
>DASPJU010000792.1:0-7494 GCA_035628475.1 Salinarimonas sp.
AGCACGGCGGCGCCCAGCGCCTTGAGGCCGAGCCCGAAGCCCCCCGCGAATCCGAGGCTGCCGTATTGGAGAACGACCAGGAAGCCCGCGAGCCCCGCCACGGCGCCCGAGAGCGCCAGCGTGCGGTTGAGGAGGCGCCCGCCGTCGACCCCCACCAGCGCCGCCGCGCCCGGATCGTCGGAATAGGCGCGCCAGTCCCGCCCGAATCGCGAGCGGGCCATGAGCCCCAGGAGGCCCGCGGCGGCGAGCAGGCCCGTCAGGCCCGCCGCGAGGGCGACGGGCGTCACGGTGACCACGAAGGCGCCGGCCCTCGCCAGCGGCAGGACCTCGTTGAAGACCGGCGGCAGCCAGATCTCGACGGGGCCGCGCACGAGGCGCAGATATTCCATGAGCGCGAGCGAGAGCCCCACCGTGGCGATGAGCGCGGCCTGGCCCCCGCGCACGCGGCCCAGGGTCAGGCCGCCGCCCAGGAGCCCGTGCAGGCCCGCGGCGAACAGGGCGAGGACGAGGCCCAGCCCGAGTCCCGCCACCGGGTCCGCCACGCCGATCGCGCCCATGAGCGTCGCGCCGATTCCCGTCGAGGCGGCGCCCACCGCCGCGAGCTCGCCGAAGGCGAGGTTGATGCGCCCCACGAGCCCGAAGATCAGCGCGTAGGCCGCGGCGAGCAGCCCCAGGGTCGCGATCCCGGGCAGGCCCGCCACCGCCTGCTGCAGGCCGTAGGCCAGGGCCGGCGGCAGGTCGATCAGGCCCTCGCCCCTGGCGCCGATCCCCGGATCGGCCGCCAGCGCCTCCGGGGTCGCGAGGTAGAACCGGCGCAGGAAATAGACCGTCGCGGGGGCGATCGGCCCCGTCTCGGTGGTGACGCCGATGAGCTCGGACTTGGAAGGGTCGAGCCCGGAGGCGGCGAACAGGCAATAGGCGAAGCGGTCGCGTGGGGCGCGGCCCTCACGCAGGACCTCGTAGTCGACGCGCACCTCGCGGGGCCGCCCGCCCGGCGCGATCCCGCGCAGCACGATGCGTCCCCCGTCCGGGTTGAGGGCGGGCAGCGCCGTCCGGCACACCCGCGCCTGCTCGGCGTCCACGGAAGGCGCGCAGGCCGCGAGCGCGAGGAGGAGCGCGAGGAGGAGCGTCCGGAGCGGGGTCACCGCGCCTGTGTGGCGCAAGCGGGGAGGCGCTGTCGAGGGGGGCGGGCGGCCTTCTCCCCTCTCCCGGGCGGGAGTGGGGCCGCGGTCACCCCTTCTTGAGCCGCTCCGCCACCCGTGGCGCGAAATAGGTGAGCACGCCGTCCGCGCCGGCGCGCTTGAAGGCTATGAGGCTCTCCATCATGGCGCGCTCGCCGTCGAGCCAGCCGTTCCCCGCCGCCGCCATGATCATCGCGTACTCCCCCGACACCTGATAGGCGAAGGTCGGGACCGCGAACGCGTCCTTGAGGCGGCGCACGACGTCGAGATAGGGCAGGCCGGGCTTGACCATGATCATGTCGGCGCCCTCCTCGAGGTCGAGGGCGGCCTCGCGCAGGGCCTCGTCCGTGTTGGCCGGGTCCATCTGGTAGGTGCGCTTGTCGCCCGTGAGCGTGGCGCTGGTGCCGATCGCGTCGCGGAAGGGGCCGTAGAAGGCGGAGGCGTATTTCGCCGCGTAGGCCATGATCTGCACGTCAACGAAGCCCGCCCCGTCCAGGGCGTCGCGGATGGCGCCGACGCGCCCGTCCATCATGTCGGAGGGCGCGATCACGTCGGCGCCGGCCTCGGCCTGGTTGAGGGCCTGGCGCGTCAGCACCGTCACGGTCTCGTCGTTGAGGACGCAGTCCCCTTCGAGGAGCCCGTCATGGCCGTGGCTCGTATAGGGGTCGAGGGCGACGTCGGTGATCAGGCCGATCTCCGGCACGGCGGCCTTGACGGCCCGCACGGCGCGGCAGACGAGGTTGTGCCGGTTCTCGCATTCCGAGCCGGTGGGGTCGCGCAGGGCGGGATCGACGTTGGGGAACAGCGCCAGGGCCGGGATGCCCAGCCGGGCGGCGCGCTCGGCCTCGCGCACGGCCTCGTCAACGTCGAGGCGCTCGATGCCGGGCATGGAGGCGATGGCGGCGCGGCCGCGGGCCTCGTTGAGGAAGATCGGCCAGATCAGGTCGTCGACCGTGAGCGTCGTCTCGCGCACCAGGCGGCGGGCCCAATCGCTCTTGCGGTTGCGGCGGGGGCGGTGGCGCAGCGCGAGCCGCTCGGCGCACGCGGCGGCGGGCTCGGGCGATTCGCGGCGGGCGGCGGGACGGGGAAGCGGCGTCGGGTGCGAGGGCATCGGGGGCTCCGGACGGACGGTGACCTGGCCCGCCAGTCTGGAGCCCTTCTAACATGCCCTTCCGCCGCGCGGCCATGGGGGCGGGCCCGGATGTCGCGCCCCCGCGCGCCCGGCCCGGCTACATGTGGGTCGCGAACAGGATCGCGATGACCACGACGGCGAAGCCCACGGGGGCGCCGAGCCCGATCAGCGTGCGCTTGGTGCTGCGCGGATCGCGCCCGATCGACGCCGCGTCGTCGCCCCGGGCCACGACGGGCCCGGTCTCGCGGGAAAAGCCCACATGGCGCTGGCGGGTGTGCTGCACGCCGAAGCCGATCGCGACCGCGAGCAGGATGGGGCCGAGGATCACCATCGCGGTGAAGAGGATGCCGTTGAACTGAGCCATTGACCGATCTCTGACTAGGAACGTCCCGGAGGAGCGGATGCCGGACCTCCGCGAAGACATCCGGCGACAAGGGAACGTGGAGCCCGTCGCGCGGGCCCGTCTCCTGGGGTCAACCGGGCCCCGGACGGGTTGTTCCGGGGGCAACCCCTGGACAAGCCAACGCGAAGCTGCCATCCGCGACGCGCGAGAGGGAGGGATCGGATGAGCGACCTGGAGGCGATCTGCGAGCGGTCCGGCGCAGCCGGTGTCATCACGCTGAACCGGCCCGCGGCCCTCAACGCGCTGACCCTCGCCATGGTGCGGGCGATGCGCGAGGCCCTCGACGCCTGGGCCGGCGACCCCGCCGTGACCCGCGTCGTCGTCCAGGGCGCGGGCGAGAAGGCGTTCTGCGCCGGCGGCGACATCCGCCGCCTCTACGAGGCCGGCCGCGCGGGGCGCCAGGAGGAGGCGCTCGCCTTCTGGCGCGAGGAGTACGAGCTCAACGCGCTCATCCGCCGCTACCCCAAGCCCTATCTCTCACTCATCGACGGGATCGTCATGGGCGGGGGCGTCGGCGTGTCGCTGCACGGCAGCCACCGGGTGGCGGGGGAGCGCTACCTCTTCGCCATGCCGGAGGTCGGCATCGGCTTCTTCCCCGACGTCGGCGCGACCCACGCCCTGCCGCGCCTGCCCGGCCGCGCCGGCACCTACCTGGCGCTGACGGGCGAGCGGGTGCGCGCGGGCGACGCCCTGGGCCTGGGGCTCGCGACCCACGCCGTGCCCTCCGCCGCGCTTCCCCGCCTGCGCGAGGCGCTCCTGTCCGGCGAGCCCGTGGACGCCGCCCTGGCGAGCCATGCAGCCCTGCCCGCGCCGGGGCCGATCACGGCCGAGCGCGCCACGATCGACCGCTGCTTCTCGGGCGGGACCCTGGAGGCGATCCTCGCGGCCCTCGACGGGGCGGCGGCGGAAGGGTCCGAGTTCGCGGGGCGCACGGCCGCGACGATCCGGACCAAGTCGCCCACGAGCCTGGCGCTCGCCCTCGAGCAGATGCGTCGCGGGCCCGCGCTCGATTTCGACGAGGCCATGCGGATGGAGTTCCGCATCGTCTCGCGCATCCTCGACGGCGTCGACTTCTACGAGGGCGTGCGCGCCGTGATCGTCGACAAGGACGGGGCGCCGCGCTGGAACCCCGACCGGATCGAGGCGGTGAGCCCGGCCGCCGTCGAGGCCTATTTCGCGCCGCTGGGCCCGCGGGAGCTCGACCTGTCCGGGATCGGCGCCCGATGAAGGCGGTGCGCCGGCGCGGCGCCGACGCGCCCTCCGGCGACGCGGCGATCCGCAGCCCCGCGCGGCCGGCGGCCCGCGTCCCCCGCTGGGGGCGCGGGCTCGTCTGGTTCATGCGGCTCATGGCCCTCCTGTGGATCGCCAAGGGCCTGAGCTTCTGGGCCGTGATCGTCGGCGCCGGCCACGGCCCGTCCTTCGAGGCCAAGGGCCTCGGCTTCCAGGCCACCGTGGTCTATTTCGCGGTGATCGACCTCGTGGCGGCGGTGGGCCTGTGGCTCACGAGCGCCTGGGGCGGCGTGCTGTGGCTGCTCGCCGTGATGAGCCAGTTGATCCTGTGGTTCTTCTTTCCCAACCTCGTTCCCGGGAATGTCGTTACCGCGATCGTCTACGGAAGCTTTATCTTCGCTTACCTGCTCCTGTCGTGGTTGGCGGCCCGCGAAGAGGAATCCTGACCCGCCCGCGCCCTCGCCCTCGCGCGGCGCCGTCGCTCGGCCGGGCGCAACCCCCTGCGAGGCAGGGACATCGCCCTTCGCCCCGGCGAGGGTTTAAGGAATTCGCAGGGTAAACGGTCGTTCAAGTTTAGCTCTTGTTCAACACGACAGGTAAATCGGGAATTCATCCTGTTGTTTAAACCGGTTTTCATTCGCTCTGCCTAGGTTGGCCTCACAAACGGACCGGGCAAACCGGCCGAAGACATAAGACAGTGAGGCGAGCGATGGCACATCTTGCGAAGACCTTGAAGGAGCCTGTCACCTCCTTCGACGACAGCCCGGTGAAGTCGCCCTATCTCGATGCCCTGCATCTGGTGGAGCGCCTTCACCGGCGCCTGCTCGACGTCATCAAGGACGAGTTCGAGCGCCGCGGCCGGGACGACGTGAACTCGGTCCAGGCCCTGCTCCTGTACAATATCGGCGACAAGGAGCTCACCGCGAGCGAGCTGCGCACGCGGGGCTACTATCTGGGCTCCAACGTCTCCTACAACGTGAAGAAGCTCGTGGAGATGGGCTATCTCCACCATGCCCGCTCGCGGGTCGACCGCCGCGCGGTGCGCATCTCGCTGACCGAGAAGGGCAAGGAGGTGCACGAGATCGTCAAGGCGCTCTACGACAAGCATGCCCGCACGATCGAGCCCATCGGCGGCATCAACACCGACGACTTCAGCCGCATGAACCAGGCCCTGGTGCGCCTGGAGCGCTTCTGGACGGACCAGATCCGCTACCGGCTCTGATCCCTGGCGCCGGGGACGGGACGCGCGACCGGCCGCGCGCCCGCACGGGACTCGGCCGGTCGATTCGATGGCGGCTTGCGTGATCGGGGCTCGGGCGCTCGGACGGAGGGCGCGGGGGTTTCTGGCCCACGAGGGCGGCGCGACCGCGACGCTGCTCGGGGCGGCGCTCATCCCCGTGATGCTCTCGGCGGCGATCGCGGTCGACTATAGCCGCGCCAACTCGGCCAAGGCCGACGCGCAAAGCGCCGTCGACGCGGCCGCGCTCGCCGCGCTCAACGCCCCCAACCGGGGGCAGGGCCGCAAGGACGCGATCCGCATCGTCGAGCAGAGCGTCCACCAGGCGCGAGGCTCCGTCGAGGCGCTCAAGCCCAAGGTGGACTGGATCGACTCCAGCACCGTGGAGGTCTCGGCTGAGCTGCGCGTGCGCAGCACGATGGGGGCGCTGTTCGCCACCGAGAGCCCCGTCGGCGTCACGGCACGGGCCACCAAGGCCTTCACACGCCAGCAGAAGATCACCGTGCGGCCGGTCTCCAACTGTCCCTTCACCAACGACCTCATGGCCCTGTCGATCGAGGAGACGAACGGCGGCAGGCCCGTCAAGACCCACCAGGTCTACTCGAACGCCACCCCGATGCCCGGGCCGATCACGGTCGAGCTCGGCGAGGGCAGCACCTACCGTTTCGCGGTCGCGACCCAGCAGGGCAACCGCAAGGGCACGGTGAACAACCCCCCGACCGTCAAGGCCTACGCGGACCAGAAGCCCGCCTATTTCGAGCAGGTCGGCACCGCCTGCGACAAGACCGCGAAGGTCGTGCAGGGCTGGGAGACGCCGTTCGACCCGGCGCCCTACGCCAACTTCCTGCGCATCCGCTACGAATATACCTGCGAGTCGAGCGAGACCTCGGGCATGGCGCGCCTGGTGCGCTGAGCGCGCCGGCGATACGCTCTGTGGCCCTGAAGCCACAGTCCCGAGCCGCGCCCGAAGCCGCCGCCTTTTTGCCCCCTTTGGCCCTTTGAAACGGGATCAGGTTTTCGTGACCCGCCGCGCTTGCCGCGACGGCATCACGGTTCCTTAACCCTGACCCCACACCTTCTCGCGTGAGACGAGGGGGCGGGGCAGGACCCGGCGGGCCCGTCCCGCTCCCGGACCAGGCAAAGAGACGAGACAGATCCGATGATCACCCGCGCTCAGTTCCTCTGGGGGTCGCTTGCGGCCGCGTTCACGTCGTCGGCCTCGGGGGCCGCCATGGCCCAAAGCCTCGCCGAGATGGGCGGGCAGGCCGAGTGGCGCCAGAACTACGACGCCGCCTCCCGCACCCGCGTGGTCCGCTCCGGCACGCCGATCCTGTCCCAGGCCGCGCTCGCCGCGACCGAGGAGACGATCGAGCGCTATCGCGACATCGCGGCCCGGGGCGGCTGGGGCACGGTGCCGGGCGAGCGGCTCAAGCTCGGCATGCGCTCCCAGTCCGTCCTGGCGCTGCGCCAGCGCCTCATCATGACGGGCGACCTCGACCCGGCCGCCGGCAACTCGCCGGTCTATGACAGCTTCGTCGAGGCGGGCGTGCGCCGCTTCCAGGCCCGCCACGGCCTCAACACCACGGGCGCGCTCAACTCCGCCACCACGGCGTCGATGAACGTGCCGGTGCAGACGCGCCTGCGCCAGCTCGAGCTCAACGTGGTGCGGCTGCGCTCCTACGCGGGCAATCTCGGCAACCGCTACGTCATCGTGAACATCCCGGCCGCCGTCGTCGAGACGGTCGAGGCGGGCGCGGTGGTGAGCCGCCACGCGGCGGGCGTGGGCAAGATCGACCGCCAGTCGCCGATCTTCAACTCGCGCATCACGGAAGTGAACTTCAACCCGTTCTGGACGGTGCCGGCCTCCATCATCCGCAAGGACCTCATCCCCAAGATGAGGAAGGAGCCGAACTACCTCACCGAGAACAAGATCCGCATCTTCAACGGCGCCGGCCAGGAGATCCCGCCTTCCCAGGTGAACTGGAACTCCGACGAGGCCACCCGCTACATGTTCAAGCAGGACCCGGGCGGCGAGCTGAACTCGATGGGCTTCGTGCGCATCAACATCCCCAACCCGCACGGCGTCTACATGCACGACACGCCCTCGCGCGGCATCTTCGGCGACGACTTCCGCTTCGTCTCCTCGGGCTGCGTGCGCGTCCAGAACGTGCGCGACTACATCCAGTGGCTCCTGGCCGAGACGCCGGGCTGGACCCGCGAGCAGATCGACGAGACCTTCCGCGCCGGCCAGCGCGTGGACGCCCGCCTGTCGCAGCCCGTCAGCGTCTACTGGTCCTATGTCACCGCCAGA
>DASPJU010000793.1:0-2757 GCA_035628475.1 Salinarimonas sp.
CGGTGATGCACACGCCCCTGACCGAACCCGAGCGCCGCGCCATCTTCGCTCGTTTACGCGCCGACCGCTTGCGTCGCGTCGGCCGTCCGGAACTCGACGCGGAGCTCGCGAGGCGGGATGCCGGGGCCAGCGCCCCGCTGAGTCGCGGGGCGTGTCACCTCAACTGCCGACGCCGACGCCGCCTCCGCGTCCTGCTCTGCCCGGGTGCCCGCCGCCCCGTGCACTGGCACGCGTGGCGGGTCGGTGTCGTCGCGATGCGGTTCGGCGACCTGATCAAAAATTCCCTTTGCGGTCACTGCACGCGAGGCGGTGCGCCGTCGATGGATAGGTTGCTGCGGCGGGGGTGCTACAGCGACCGACGCCCGAACGATGGGCGGCGAGGAGTCAGGCGTTGAGCGACACGATCCCGCTGCGCACGGTCATCCGCGAGGACGTCACGTGTCCGGCCTGCAACGGCGAGGACGTACGCTGCTACGGCCGTTCACGCGGCCGGGGCTACTACTACTACCGCTGCCTGCGCTGCCCCGGAAACCTGCCGAAGGGCGGCGGGCTGCGGTTTCGGGTGCGCTTCCAGAAGATTTTTTCAGCACCGTTGAACAACCTCATAGACGCCGAACAGCGCACCGGCCACGCTGGGGTCTCTGAGCTGCGCGTCTCTCACGCGCAACCGCCCGGGCGGTCAATCCGGGGGTTACCTACTCGGGTAGAGCAGCCAGGTAGCTCGGCGGGGATCAAGGGCAATGCAGGCCATAGCGAACACGCCGTTGTTCAAGATCCTGTCGACCTGTAGAGGCGGCGGCTATCGCTATTGCCGGACCGAACCGCCGCATCCGAAGAGAAACGCGCTGGGTCTTTACCCGCTGCATCGGGTCGTGCTCGAGAACAAGATCGGCCGCCTTCTCGCCCCTGGTGAGATTGCTCACCACCTCGACGAGAACAAAGAAAACAACGATCCCGCGAACATCGCGCTAATGACCAATGCCGATCATTCCAGAGAGCACGCCCGAGAACGCGCGGTGTCTCCGGTCCCTGTCCATTGCGGTCTCTGCGGCGCAGCGTTCCTCGTAAAGCCGAATGAATTTCGGCTGAGGTCCAAGAGGACCGCAACCGGAGAGCTCTTCTGCTCCAGGTCCTGCGGGGCCAAGAGCCGGCCGCGGTCATAGGGAGGACAACCCATGCCCAACGCACTTCCCCCGTCCCACCCCCAGCGCCGCCCCGGCGTTTTCTCACCGCCGCCCGCGGAGCCCGCGCCCGTCGAGCGCACGCTCTGGTACCACTCGAAGACCGCCTGGACGGCGCTCGCGATCCTCGTCGTGACGATCGGCGGCAGCATCGGCGGGCTCGACGAGGGCACGATCGCCAAGATCGACGCGGCCCTCGGCGCCCTCGCCGCGTTCTTCCTCCGCGACGCGATCGAGCCCGGCGGCCTCGCCCTCCGCGCCAAGAAGGGCGGGGCTTAGTGAGCGAGGAGCGGCGCTTCGCGACCCAGCCCGGCCCTGCCACCAAGGCCTTCGAGGAGCGTTGCGCTCGCGAGCTCGAGTCGTGGCCCCCGGCGATGCGTGAGGGCCTCCGCCGCATTCACGACGCCCATCGCTTCGAGGAATTGCAGTGCGCTTCGGTTCGGGTCGACTTCGGCACGGAGCCGCTCACGATCGACGTGCTGGCCATCGACCGGGACGGTAAGGGACACAGGTTTGCCACCGCTTACGACTCGTGGCCGTTCGCCCCTGACGACATCGAGGCTCTTCGCGCTGTCTTCGCGCCTCTCACGGATCACTCGCCCGTATCGCTCAACACGCGTCGTGGGCACCTCGTGAGCGCCTACGCGAACGGTCAGTTTTTCGAGATCTCCAAGCCCGTCGGGCGCGTGCTGGCGCGTTGCGCTGGAAGGTCGGTGAAGTGATCCGCATGTTCCGTCTCTTGTTCGCGGGCGCCCTTGTGGCGGCCCCGATAATGGGCTGCGCCTCCTACCCCGACCTCCGCCCGGGCCTCGCCCCCCTCGACCGCGCCTTCGCGCGCTTCGAGCGCCGCTTCTCCACGCCATCGCCCGCGAAGACGCCCCAGGAGCAGGCGGAGATCGACGCCGCCGACCTGGCCCTCGCGCGCCAGGCCCGCAAGACGATCGCGGCCATGCAGGGCGGTGGCAAATGAACTCCGACCTCCTGGCGAAGCTCGCGCCTCTCGCCCTCGACACCGCCACGCGTCTCGTCGCCGCCGTGCCCGAGATCGGCACGACCGGCCCCGAGCGCCGTGCGGTCGTCGAGCAGCTCACGGCCGACCTTCACTCCCTCGCGGTTCGCGCGCGCGCCGAGCCCGACCGGGCCGCCTTCTTTGCCGCGCTCATCGAGAGCAAGGGCGCCGAGCTCGAGCTCGCCCTCGAGGAGTCCCGCCTCGCCGCGGAGTGGGAGTCGATCGAGGAGCACAAGGCCTGGGCGCGCGGCGCCGGCGCGGTGCTGTTGGGCGCCGCGAAGGCGGGGGCGCCGCTGCTGTTGGCGGCGTTGTAAGGCGAGGGCGATGACGAAGCGAGGGCGGGGACCGAGAAAGGGCGAGGACAAGCACTCGCAGCGTCGTCTCCGGGTTGCCCTCGAAAAGCAGCTCAAGGCCCTCGAGATGAAGGCGGCGGGCGCCAGCTACGACGCCATCGCCGCGGCCTGCGGCTACGCGGACAAGGGCGGCGCCTACAAGGCCGTCAGCGCCGGCCTCAAGGCGACCCTCAAGCTGCCCGCCGACGAGGTGCGGTTCCTCGAGATCGAGCGC
>DASPJU010000794.1:0-6264 GCA_035628475.1 Salinarimonas sp.
GAGGAGCGCCTCTCCGACGAGATCGTGGGGCTGATCGCGGAAGGGGTGGGCGACATCGGCATCGTGGCCGGCACCGTCGACACGGGCCGGCTCGCCACCTTCCCGTTCCGCTCCGACCGCTTCGTGCTCGTCGTCGCCGAGGGGCACGCGCTGGCCGAGCGGGAGGCGGTGGACTTCGCCGAGGTGCTCTCGCACGACTTCGTCGGCCTCGACCGGGCGAGCGCCTTGCAGCGCTTCCTCGCCGACAAGGTCGCCCGCCTCGGTCGCCCCTTGAGGTTGCGGGTGCAGCTTCGCTCCTTCGACGCGGTCTGCCGGATGGTGGAGGCGGGCGTCGGCGTCGGGATCGTCCCCGAGACCACGGCGAGCCGCGCTGCCCGCACCACCGCGATCCGGGTCGTGCCGCTCACCGACCCCTGGACCCATCGCGAGCTGACGATCTGCGTGCGCTCGCTCGACGAGCTCTCGCCCTCGGCGCGGGGGCTCGTGGAGCACTTGAGGGTGGGGTAGGCTTGTGCCGCTGGCGAGGGCGCCCGGCACGCGCTAGGCTCGGGCCGCCCCTCCGCTGACCGTAAGCCCCGCGATGCCGCGCCTCCTGCTCGTCCTCCTCCTCGCGCTGGTGCCGCTTCGCGCACTGGCCAACCCGCCCCTCGTCATCGAGGAGACGGCGCTCTCGGTGGAGATCGGGGGCGAGGCGTTCCGGCTGCCGGCGCTGGTGGTCAAGGAGGCCGGAGCGGCGCGGCGGCTGCCCGTGGCGCTCATCACCCACGGCCAGGCGGCGGACGAGGAGCGGCGCTCGCGGGTCGAGGCGCGGGCCTATCTGCGCACGGCGCGCGACTTCGCCCGGCGGGGCTGGCTCGCCGTGGTGGTGGTGCGCCGCGGCTTCGGGCGCGCCGAAGGAGACAAGCCCTTCGCGCTGCGCGGCTGCCGCGACGGCGACTACGGCCCCGCGGTCGAGGCGCAGGCCGACGATCTCGAGGCGGCGCTGAAGGCGATCGCCCGGCGGCCGGACGCCGATCCGGAACGGGCGATCGTGCTCGGCGTCTCGGTCGGGGGCGCGGCCGCGCTGGCGATGGCCTCGCGACCCGTCGAGGGCCTGCGGGGGGTGATCAACGTCTCGGGCGGCATGCGCAGCCTGGCGCGGGAGGGCCGCCCGACGCAGTGCCGGCCCGAGGATCTCGGGACGCTGTTCGAGCGGCTGGGCGCGGGGGCGCGGGTGCCCAGCCTGTGGCTCTATGCCGAGAACGACCTCGTCTTTCCTGCCGACCTCGTGCGGAGGCTGCACGAATCCTACGTGGCCCGGGGCGGGCGCACCGATTTCCACATGCTGCCGCCCGTCGGCGCCGACGGGCACGAGATGTTCGCGAGCAACGATGGGCTGCTGCGGGTCCTGCCTGCCATCGACCGGTACCTGCGGGCCAACCGCCTGCCCACCTACGATCCCGCCCCGATCGAGGCGGCCCTCAAGGCGGTGAACCCGAACGGCGCGGCGCGCGCGGTCTTCCAGCGCTATGCCGGACGCCCGACCGAGAAGGCGCTCGCCGCCTCCCCCGCGGGGCGCTACGTCGCGGCCCAGTTCGGCGGGGCGGACCTCGCGGAGGTGGAGGCCAAGGCGCTCGCCGAATGCGCACGCCAGGCCAGCGAGCCCTGCCGGGTGGTGCTGCGCAACTTCACCCCCGTGCCGGACGAGGGGGCAAAGCCCGCCGCAGAGCCCGCCGGCCCTCAGCGGGGCACGAGCACCCAATAGTCGAGGTCGAGGATCACGGCGGGGTCGTACCCCTCGCCCGCCCGGTCGGGGAAGCTCGAGCACGGCTGGTTCTTGGTGGCCAGGGTGCGAAGCCGCAGCGCCCCCACGTCGGCACGGCCGGGGATCTCGGCCGTGTCCAGCACCTCGCTCCAGGCATAGACCGTGTCGCCCGCAAACAAGGGCGCCACGTGCCGGCCGCCATTGATCGCCGCCACGTGGAAGGCGTTGGCCAGCCCGTTGAAGGAGAGCGCGCGGGCGAGCGAGATGACGTGGCCGCCATAGACGAGGCGCCGGCCGAAGCGCGTGCCGGCCGCCGCGTGCGCGTCGAAGTGGACCTTGGCCGTGTTCTGGTAGAGGCGGGTCGCGATCTGGTGCTCGGCCTCCTCGACGGTCATGCCGTCCACATGGTCGATGCGCTCGCCCCTCGCGTAGTCGCGAAAGCGGTGCGGGCCCCCCGCGAGGGCCGTGTCGTAGGCGCCGATGTCGAGGGGCGGGCAGGCGGCGCCGAGATCGGCGGGCGCGACGGCCTCAGGGAGATCCGGCACGTGCTCGGGTGGCGCCGGGGCGGCCGCGTCCCGCTTCTTGACCAGCACCCAGCGGCAATAGCGCAGAACCGGTTCGCCGCCCGCGTCGAAGCCCGTGGAGCGCACATAGACCACGCCGGTCTGGCGGTTCGAGCTCTCCTTCAGCCCGATCACCTCCGAGACGGAGGAGAGCGTCTCGCCCGGATAGACGGGCTTGAGGAAGCGCCCGTCCGCGTAGCCCAGGTTTGCGACCGCGTTGATCGAGATGTCGGGCACCGTCTTGCCGAACACGACGTGGAAGACGAGGAGGTCGTCGAGGGGGCTTCTCGGGTAGCCCAGCGCGCCCGCGAAGGCGTCGGAGGATTGGACCGCGAAGCGCGAGCCGTAGAGCGCGGTGTAGAGCGAGGCGTCCCCGGCCGTCACGGTGCGCGGCGTCGCGTGGCGGATCGTGTCGCCGAGGGAGAAATCCTCGAAGAAGCGGCCTGGATCGGTCTTCATCGGGGGATCCTCACAGGTCGGGCGCGGCCCAGCCGCGCCGGCGGCAGGCGGCGACCAGGGTATTGCGCAACAGGCAGGCGATGGTCATGGGGCCGACCCCGCCGGGCACCGGCGTGACGGCGCCCGCGCGCTCCGCCGCGCCCGCGAAATCCACGTCGCCCACGAGGCGGGTCCTGGCCTCGCCGAGCTCGGGGGCCTCGATCCGGTTGATGCCCACGTCCACCACGACGGCGCCGGGCTTGATCCAGTCCCCGGGGATCATGCGGGGCCGGCCCACCGCCGCGACGAGGATGTCGGCGCGCCGGCAGGTCCCGGCGAGGTCGCGGGTGCGCGAATGGGCGATCGTGACCGTGCAGCTCTCGGCGAGCAAGAGCGCCGCCATGGGCTTGCCCACGATGTTGGAGCGCCCGACCACCACCGCCTCGAGCCCGGCGAGGTCCGGCCGCACCGACTTGATCAGCATGAGGCAGCCGAGCGGCGTGCAGGGCACGAGGCCCGGCAGGCCCGAGGCGAGGCGGCCCGCGTTCACGGGATGGAAGCCGTCCACGTCCTTGGCCGGATCGATCGCCTCGATCACGGCCTGCGCGTCGATCTGCGGCGGCAGGGGCAATTGCACCAGGATGCCGTCCACGGCCGGGTCGGCGTTGAGGGCGGCCACCAGCGCCAGGAGCTCGGCCTGGCTCGTGCCGGCGGGCAGGCGGTGCTCCAGGGAGCGCATGCCGACCTCGACGGTCTGGCGCGCCTTGTTGCGCACGTAGACTCCGCTCGCCGGGTCCTCCCCCACCAGCACCACCGCGAGGCCGGGCTGGGCCGGCAAGCCCGCCACGCCCGCGGCGACCCGGGCGCGCAGGCCCTCCGCGAAGGCCTTTCCGTCGATGAGGGCGGCTGTCATGCGGGAACTCCGGGGAGGGCTCGGGCGAGGGCCGGCCCATCGCCGGCGACGCGGAGGGTCTTGAGGCGGGCGCAATGGCCGGTCGTCAGCGCGACGGCGCCGGGCGGGACGCCGAGGCGCCCGGCGACGAGCCCGCGCAGCGCCTCGTTGGCGGCCCCGTCCTCGGGCGCGGCCCGCACCCGCGCCTTGAGGACGGGCGTGCCATCCGAGAGGCTCCCGACGCCCTCGATCGCGTCGCGCCCGCCGCGGGGGGTGAGACGCACGCGGATCTCGAGACCCCCCGCCGTCACCCGCCAGGGCTCCCCGGCCACGCTAGATGACGGCCGGGTAGATGTAATAGACGATCACGCGCTGGATGAAGAAGATGATGAGCAGCAGGATGATCGGCGAGACGTCGATGCCGCCCAGATTGGGCAGGACGTTGCGGATCGGGCGCAGCACGGGCTCGGTGACCCGGTACAGGAAGTCGTAGATCGCGCTCACCACGCCGTTGCGCGTGTTGACGACGTTGAACGTCACGAGCCAGCTCATGATCGCCGAGGCGATGAGAACGTAGACGTAGAGCTGGAGCACCAGCATGACGACGTCGAGGAGGGCGCGCATCGATGGGGTTCCCGTGATCGGTTGGAGGGCTGTTTAGCGTCGCTGTGGGCGGGGAACAACCCGGCAGGAACGGATCTCCGCTTCCCGTCCTCACTCCCCCGTGACGCCGGCGGCCTCCTGGGCCTTCAGCACGTCCGGGCGGGGCATCGAGATGATGTTGTAGCCCGAATCCACGTAGTGGATCTCCCCCGTCACCCCGCCCGACAGGTCGGAGAGCAGGTAGAGCGCCGAGCCGCCGATGTCCTCGATCGTCACGGTGCGGCGCAGCGGCGCGTTGGCCTTCTGGTAGCTGAACATGAGCCGCGCGTCGGCGATGCCGGCGCCGGCGAGCGTGCGCACGGGGCCCGCCGAGATGGCGTTGACCCGGATGCCGTCGGGCCCGAGATCGTTGGCGAGATAGCGCACGCTCGCCTCCAGCGCCGCCTTGGCGACCCCCATGACGTTGTAGTTCGGCATGATCCGGGTGGAGCCCGCGTAGGTCAGCGTCAGGAGCGAGCCGCCGTTGCGCATGCGCTTGACCGCGCGCTGCGCCACCTCAGTGAACGAGAAGGCGGAGATCACCATGGTGCGGGTGAAGTTTTCCCGCGTGGTCACGTCGACGTAGCGGCCCTTCAGCTGCGCCTTGTCCGAGAAGCCGATGGCGTGGACCAGGAAGTCGAGCCCGTCCCAGGCCTCGTCGAGCCGCGCGAAGGCCGCGTCCACGGACGCGATGTCCTCCACGTCGCAGGGGACGACGAGGTCCGAGCCCACCGACTTGGCCAGCGGCGCCACCCGCTTGCCGAGCGCCTCGCCCTGATAGGTGAAGGCGAGCTCCGCGCCCTGCGCGGCGAGCGCCCGGGCGATGCCCCAGGCGATGGAGTGATCGTTCGCGACGCCCATGACGAGCCCGCGCTTGCCGTTCATCAGACCCGTCACGCGAGCCTCCCTTGAGCCTGCGCCCGCCCTCAGGCGTCGACGTGCTTCATCACGATGGTGGCGTTGGTGCCGCCGAAGCCGAAGGAATTGGACAGCACGCAGCCGAGCCGCGCGTCGTCGACCCGCTTCCTGACGATCGGCATGTCGGTGAAGGCTGGGTCCATCTCCTCGATGTTGGCGCTCTCGCAGATGAAGCCGTTGTTCATCATGAGGAGCGAGTAGATCGCCTCCTGGACGCCCGTGGCGCCCAGCGAATGGCCCGTGAGCGACTTCGTCGCCGCGATGGGCGGGCACCGGTCGCCCACCCCGAACACCTCGCGGATCGCCTCGATCTCCTTCTCGTCGCCCACCGGCGTCGAGGTGGCGTGGGGATTGATGTAGTCGATCTTGGGGCCCACCCCCTGGAGCGCCATGCGCATGCAGCGCACCGCGCCTTCCCCCGAGGGCGCCACCATGTCGTGGCCGTCGGAGGTCGCCCCGTAGCCCGCGATCTCGCCGTAGATCTTGGCGCCCCGCGCCTTGGCGCGCTCGTATTCCTCGAGCACCAGCACGCCCGCGCCGCCCGCGATCACGAAGCCGTCGCGGTTGACGTCGTAGGCCCGCGAGGCGGTGGCCGGGCGGTCGTTGTACCGCGACGACATGGCGCCCATGGCGTCGAACAGCACGGAGAGCGTCCAGTCGAGCTCCTCGCAGCCGCCGGCGAACATCACGTCCTGCTTTCCGTACTGGATCATCTCGTAGGCGTTGCCGATGCAATGGTTCGACGTCGCGCAGGCCGAGGAGATCGAGTAGTTCACGCCCTTGATCTTGAACCAGGTGGCGAGCGTCGCCGAGGCCGTCGACGACATGGCTTTGGGCACCGCGAAGGGCCCGACCCGCTTCGGCCCCTTGGCGCGGGCTGTATCCGCCGCCTCGACGATGGCCCGCGTCGAGGGGCCGCCGGACCCCATGACGATGCCGGTGCGCTCGTTCGAGACGTCCGTGTCCTCCAGCCCCGCGTCGCGGATCGCCTGGTCCATGGCGACGTGGTTCCAGGCGGTGCCGCCGCCATGGAAGCGCATGGCGCGCCGGTCCACGCCCTCCTCGGG
>DASPJU010000795.1:0-4510 GCA_035628475.1 Salinarimonas sp.
CGGCGGGGAGGCGCAGGACGAACATCTAGCGGATCTCGCCGGAAGGTTGGCGGCTGCCGCCCTGAGCGTCCAGCATAGCTAAGGTGACGCACCGGCAGGCTGACACGCGGCGAGAGCGAACTTGGCAGGCTACGCCTGACGCCCGCCGTGACAGCCCGAGGCTAATGATGTCCAGACGTTCCCCTGAGCAGGTCCTGGCCGACCTCCAGTCGATCAGCGCTCATGGGACCGATGAGCTGATGCGCGCACGCAGCGAAGGTGGCTGAGGGTGTTGCCGAACTGATCCCGTGCAAGAGAGGCACGAGACCGCGCGAGCGCGCTGCTCAGCGAGTACGAGCGCTTGGTCGCTCAGGTTAAGGAGCTACAGAGCCGTTACACGGAACTAGGTGCCTGCTTCGTCCTTTCCCGTTCCAGAAGGAGGCGATCATGTCCGTCACAGGCCGGTTCCGGTTCCGACGCTCGCTGCTGGGCAAGGTGGTCATGGAGGTCGAGGAGGAGGTCACGAGCTGGTCGCTCCTCAAGCACGCCCGCGTGCCCCAGCGGCGCTGGCGGGACGCCAACATCGTGGACCTCGCCCGGGCCGAGATGCGCGTGCTCATGGACATGCGGCTGAGGCCGACGCGAACGACAAGCCCGGTGCCCGAGGAGGCGCTGATGGTCAGCATGGTCGAGGATCTACCGCCGCTGCGCTGAGAGCCGCATGGGGAGGAGCCCATGTCGATGATCAAGTTCAGCGAACGCACAACCTTGTGGTGATGATCCCCCTCGCCGTGGTCATAGGCGGCTCACTTGTCGTCATTGCCGCTTCTGGAGGTGTAACGGAGCTGCTGAAGGGCAATTGAGCGTGGGCGCGACCGCAGGCACCCGCCCAGCATCATTCAGGCATGGTGTTGTTGCGTCCGCGTTCTCCGGCCCCTGGAGACTTTCTGGCCGAGACGCTTGCCGACCCGCTCGATGCGCTGCGGATGAGCGAGGCCATCGACGGCGAGGGCACGACTATCTTCCGGCACGCTTGCGCCTTGGGACTGGTGGGCATCATCTCCAAGCGGCGTAGCGCGCCCTATCGCTCCGGCCGGGACCACGCCTGGCGCAAGATCAAGTGCCCGGACTACCGCCGCTCGCGGGGCGATCCGTCCTGATTGCCCATGCAGCGCAGACCAGCGAGGGTGATCGGCATCCCGTTTGTCAACGGCGCGCGAACCTTCCCCACTTGTGGCCCCTTAAAATTCCCCAGTTTGGCGGGTTGGCGGATCAGCCCTGAAGGGGATCGGCGCCTCCGTTCTTTGGAGGCCGTCCGCGCCGGCGCGGCATGGGCGGAGCAGGCGGCTGGATGAGCGCCTTGGAGCGCACGTGCTCGGGCACGAGATCGGCGTGCCGGCGCAGGCGATAGCTGGAGCCCTCGATCTGGATCACCACGGCATGGTGCAGCAGACGGTCCAGCAAGGCCGTGGCCACGACGGGATCACCGAACACCTCACCCCATTCCGCAAAGCCGCGGTTGGACGTCAGGATCATGGCGCCACGCTCGTAGCGCGCGTTGACGAGCTGGAAGAACAGGTTGCCCCCGCCGGGGATCACCGGCAGGTACCCGATCTCATCGACGATCAAGAGTGAGGGCCGGCAGAAGAACCGGATGCGTTCACGAAGAGTGCCCTCCCGCTCGGCCCTGGCCAACGCGGCGATGATGTCGGCCAGCGTAGCGAAGTAGACGCTCCGACCGGCCCGGACCGCCTCGACCCCGAGCGCGATGGCCAGATGGCTCTTGCCGGTGCCAGGCGGCCCGAGGAAGTGCACGCTCTCGCACCTGTCGATGAAGCTCAGCTCGGCCAGCGCCAGCACCCGGTTGCGGTCGAGCGAAGGCTGGAACGCGAAGTCGAAGCCCGACAGCGTCTTGATCGTGGACAGCCGAGCCATGACGAGGGCCGTGCGAATGCGACGGCTCTCGCGCAGGGTGAGCTCCTCGGCCAGCAGCGCATCCAGCGCCTCCAGTGGGCTCACCTCGCTGCGCTCCAGCTGCCGCACGGTGTCGTCGAGGATCTCGAGCGCCCGCGGCATCTTCAGGCCGACGAGCGTGCGCTTGATGCGTTCCAGTGTCGGAGGCTGTGCGGGGTTGCTCATGGTGCCCCTCCCTCGGCAGCGATGCGGCGAGCAACAGCCTCGTAGAAGGCCAGGGAGCGTCGGGCGACCTGGTCACCCGTGCGCCTGATCGGGATCGGCTCGTCCCGGCGCCCCTGGCCCGGCTTTGATGCCCGGCGATGCCCTGGGGCGACGACGCGCTGCCCGCGCCCTTCCAGGGGAGCATGGCTGGCGATCAGCGCGTCGTCCTCGAAGATGCGGATCTCGTCGGCGAGCACGTGAACGTCGACGAGCCGGCGCCGGGTCGTGTCGGGGATGCTGTAGAGATTGCCCGCCACGCTCACCATGCCCTCGTGCGAGACCCGCCGCTCCAGCGTCAGCACCGCCCGATACGGCACGAGCGGAAGGGACCTGAGGGCACCCCGCTCCTCGGCGAAGGCCTCCGCGACGACGCGGCGGGTCGTGGCATGGACGCGAGCGTTGGCGACGGTGTCGAGCCAGTGCCGCACCTGCGCGTTCAGATCGTCGATGTTGCGGAAGGACCGGGCGAGGAAGAAGTCCTCCCGGACATAGCGGAAGGGCCGCTCGACCTTTCCTTTCGTTTTGGGGCGGTAGGGCCGACAGGCGCGTGGCTGGAAGCCGTAGTGGCGGGCAAGGTCGACGAGGGCGCGGTTGTAGATCACGCGGGCCTCGACATCCTCGCCGATCACCGCGGTCTTCATGCGGTCGTAGAGGATCTCGCGCGGCACCCCACCCATGGCCTCGAAGGCGGCGATGTGACCCCGCAGCACGGTCTGCAGGTCCTGGCGCACGACGAAGCGGGCGAACAGGAAGCGGGAGTGCCCGAGCACCATGGAGAAGAGCCAGACGATCCGGGTCTGGCTCGGCTCGTCGGTGAAGGTCACCTCGAAGCGGGCGAGATCGACCTGGGCCTGCTCGCCGGGCGGGGTCTCGAAGCGCACCTCGAAGGTGGGGAGTGCAGGCGGGCGCCAGAGGCGCACCGCTCGTTTGACGGCGGTGTAGCCGCCCGTGAAGCCCCGCTCGCGCAGCTCCCGCCAAAGCCGGACGGCGGTGAGGGCCGGGTAAGCGGCAAGGCGCTGGTGCAGGTAGGGCACGAAGGCGTCGATGGCCTTGGGTCGAGGCGAGCGCGGTCCGTAGGCGGGTGGCTCGAGACCGCGGGCGATGTACTTGCGCACGGTCTTGCGGTCGAGGCCGAGCTGGCGCGCGATGGCGGCAACCTTCAGCCCTTGGCGGTGGAGGTCCATGATCATGACGACATCCCCAAGCGTGACCACCGCGCCTCTCCCTCCCGCCAGCGGGAGAAGCATCGGTGAATTCGACGCCACTGCTGCCGGAAGATGCTCCGGGCGCGGCGGCCTCAGCGCGGAAAGTGGGGAAAATTCGAAGCCCCAAAGTGGGGAGGATTACGCGCCCGCTGACACGCCCTAAGCTCATCCACCAACCCGGGAGAAGCCGGGTCCGTCCTGGCCCGCCTCGCCGCGCTGAAGACCACGCCCACGCCTGAGCTGAAGGCGCAGTGGCGCACCCTGTTCGGCGCCGAGCCGCCGCCCCTCAACCGACGCTACCTCGAGAGCAGGCTCGCCTACCGCATCCAGGAACTCGCCCTGGGTGGTCTCAAGCCCGAGACCCGCGCACGCCTCGTTGCGCTCGGCGAGACCCTCGACGGCGGCAAGCCGCACATCCGCAAGCAGCGCCTCGACGCCGATCGGCCCATCACCGGCACGCGCCTGATCCGCGAGTGGCAGGGTGTGGAGCACGCCTGCACCGTGACCCCGGACGGCTACGAGTACGCGGGCCGGCCCTACAAGAGCCTCTCGGCGGTAGCCCGCGCCATCACCGGCACACGCTGGAACGGCTGGACCTTCTTTGGCCTGAAGAGCCCAGGAGCCCGCCCGTGAGCCGCGCCAGCCGATCCGCACCCCCTCCGACCGCCCGCAAGCGCCGCTGCGCCGTGTATACCCGCAAGTCCTCCGAGGAAGGCCTCGAGCAGGCCTTCAACTCGCTCGACGCGCAACGCGAGGCCTGCGAGGCCTACATCCTCTCGCAACGTGCCGAGGGCTGGGTCCCCGTTCACGACCGCTACGACGACGGCGGCGTCTCGGGCGGCACACTCGACCGCCCTGCCCTCCAGCGCCTTCTGGCCGACATCCGGGCGGGGCTGATCGATGTCGTGGTGGTCTACAAGATCGACCGCCTAAGCCGCTCGCTCATGGACTTCTCCAGGCTGGTCGAGGTGTTCGATGCGCCCCAGGTGACCTTCGTCTCGGTGACCCAGAGCTTCAACACCACTACTTCGATGGGTAGGCTCACCCTTAACGTGCTCCTCTCCTTCGCGCAGTTTGAGCGGGAGGTCACGGCCGAGCGCATCCGGGACAAGATTGCCGCTTCAAAGCAGAAGGGACTATGGGTGGGT